>CAZBKS010000034.1:0-10570 GCA_964492475.1 uncultured Syntrophomonas sp.
GCAAAAGATGAAGATCTTGAGGAATTGGAAGAGAAGAAGGATAAATAATTGATTGATAGGTCTGGCTTCAGGCCTTTTTTTCATAAGTCCGGGGGCAGTGATGACGAATTTATATCCTGTTTATATTGATCTAACTAATAAAAAATGCTTGGTAATTGGGGGCGGAAAGGTTGCTGAACGGAAAATTGACAACCTTCTCGAATATGGCTGCTTGATCAGGGTGGTCAGCCCGCAGGTTGAAAAGAATATTCAAATATGGGCTGATCAAAATCTTATACAGTTGTATCGAAGAGAATTCCAGGAGCAGGACATTGCTGACAGTTTCATGGTCTTTGTGGCCACCGACAATAACCGGATAAACGAGAAAGTAAGTAAAATGTGTCGTGAACGGGGTATCATGGTTAACGCTGTCGATGACCCTCCTCATTGCGATTTTTATATTCCTTCCATAGTGAGGCGTAATTCACTGGTCCTGGCTATTTCTACGGGGGGGAAGAGCCCGGCCTTTGCTCGGAGGTTGCGCAGCGAACTGGAAGAAATCATTACGCCTGAATATGGTGAATTTGTAGATATACTGGGAGAGCAGAGAGAATTAATTAAAGATCGCATTAAGGATATTGAAATACGCAAAAAGATATTTGAGGAATTGGTTTATTCAGACATCATTGATTTACTCAAGGCGGGGGAAAAAGAAAGGGCTAAGGAGAAGGTTGAAAGATGTATGTCTTACTGGTTGGATTAAACCACAGGACGGCTCCGGTTGAAATCCGTGAGAAACTGGCTATTACCGGGGGCGTTATGAATAAAGCTTATACATATCTAAAGCAAAAGGAAGATATCGAAGGTGCGGTTATTCTTGCCACCTGCAACCGCACCGAGGTTTATGCAACAGCCCGGGATATAGAAAAAGGTATGCAGGCTCTATATGAGTTTGCGCTAAGATTTTCCCGGCTGGCCCCGGAAGAGCTTGATAAATTTTTGTACAAGCCGAACTGTTATGATGCTATTATGCATCTGTTTCGGGTTGCGTCCGGGCTTGACTCCATGATATTGGGAGAATCACAGATTCTAGCTCAGGTTAAGGAGGCCTATAAAACAGCAATTGACGAAGGCGCTTCGGATGGGGTTTTGAATGCTTTATTTCAGCAGGCAATAAGTGTTGGCAAAAGAGTAAGAACCGAAACCGATATAGATAGACATCCGATCTCAGTTAGTTCGGCTGCGGTTGAGATGGCCCGCAGCCAGTTGGGAAACCTGCAGGGCAAAAGCGTAGTGGTGGTAGGCGCTGGAGAGATGAGTGAATTGACTACTCGTTGCCTTATGCAGTATGGGTTGAATTCAGTTATTGTATCTAACCGGTCTTATGAAAAAGCGCTGGCCATGGCTGAGTTATTCTCTGGTCGGGCAGTTCGTTTTGACATGCTGCCGGCTGAATTGAGCAGAGCCGATATCGTAATCAGCTGCACATCTGCCAGCCATTATGTGCTGAGTATGGAAAGCTGTAGGGATATATTAAAGTCTCGTCACGGACAGAGAATAATAATGATAGATATTGCGGTTCCGCGTGATATAGAGCCTTCTTTAAAGACTATCGAGGGCGTACAAATTTATGATATTGATGATTTGCAAAATGTTATTGATGAGAATTATCTCGAACGCAAAAAGGCCTCCCGTAAAGCAGAGAGTATTATTGTAGAAGAGCTGGAGAAATTTAACGAATGGCTGGCTGCCTTATATGTAGTGCCGGTCATTTCTGCTTTAAAAATGAAAGGCGAAGCCATAAAAAATCAGGAATTAGACAAGGTATTTAACCGCTTGGATGTAAGCGACTACGAGAGAAAAGTAATATCTACCATGGCTAACAATATTATCAACCAGCTCCTGCATCACCCGGTAGTTAACTTGAAAGAAATGGCTTGCAGCAATCAAGGACACTTGTATGCTGAGGTGAGCAAAAAGCTGTTTGATCTGCAGTTGGAGATGGGGGAAAGTTATAGTGGAGACATTAAGACTAGGCACCAGGGGTAGCAAGCTGGCTCTGTGGCAGGCCGAGCATGTCAAGAATGCTTTAGAAGCAGCAATTCCTGATCTAAGAGTAGAAATCCATATAATAAAAACCACCGGGGACAAAATCTTGGATGTAGCCCTTTCTAAAATAGGTGATAAAGGACTGTTCACCAAGGAAATAGAAAAAGAGCTTTTGGAAGAAAAGATTGATATAGCAGTCCATAGTATGAAAGACCTGCCCTCTCAACTTGAGGAGGGATTTTGTATCGGGGCTGTCTTGCCCAGGGAGAATCCTCAGGATGTATTAATATCAGATATTAAGGGTCGTCTTATAGATTTACCGGAGGGAGCTGTTTTAGGCACCTCCAGTCTGCGCAGGAAAGCTCAGATTAAGTATGTGCGTCCGGATATCCAGTTAGTAGATATGCGGGGGAATGTGGAAACCCGCATCAGGAAAATGAGAGAAGAGGGTATGGACGGTATTATACTTGCTTATGCAGGGGTTAAAAGATTGGGATATGAGAGCCTTATAAGCGAGCATCTGGATTGTGACCTGTTAATGCCGGCTGTCGGACAGGGAGCCATAGCGGTTGAAATGCGGGCCGTGGATCCGGAAGTATTTAACATTATTCAGCTGATTAATGATGAGCAGACAAAAATAGAGGTGGAAGCAGAAAGAAGTTTCCTGGCTGAACTGGAAGGGGGATGCCAGGTGCCGATAGCAGCTGCAGCAATTGTTAAAGGCAACTCCCTGCTGCTTAAAGGGTTGGTCGCCTCTCTGGATGGCCAGGATATTTTGCGTGCAGAATTGCTGGGCAGTAAGGAGCAAGCAGAACAGCTGGGTCAGGATCTGGGCCGGCGCTTACTTGATGCTGGAGCAGGAAGAATACTGGATAGAATAAGACAAATGGGAGCAAGTGAATGAGTAAGGGAATCGTTTATCTAATTGGAGCCGGACCGGGTGATCCAGGCTTATTTACTCTTAAAGGGAAAATGCTGCTGGAGCAGGCAGATGTGATAGTGTTTGACCGTCTGGTGGGAGATGAAATATTATCCTATGCTCCTCGGGAAGCTGAATTTATATATGTGGGCAAAGAGTCGGGCCGGCATGCTTTATCTCAGGATGAAATTAATGCCCTGCTGGTGGAGAAAGCACGGAAAGGTAAGCGGGTAGTGCGTTTAAAAGGAGGAGATCCCTTTCTATATGGCAGAGGCGGAGAAGAGGCCGTCTATATTAGAGAACAGGGCTTGGATTATGAAGTGGTTCCCGGTATTACTTCTGCTATAGCTGTTCCAGCTTATGCCGGTATACCGGTAACCCATCGTGATGCTACTTCCAGCTTTGCTGTCATAACCGGCCATGAAAAACCAGATAAAACAGATAGCTCCATAAACTGGAATAAGATATCGACTGGAATTGGAACCCTGGTATTCTTAATGGGAGTAGAAAATCTTGATTACATTTGTTCCAGGTTAATGGAAAATGGAAGGGAAGCGACTACTCCAGTAGCGCTGATCCGTTGGGGGACGCTCCCCCAGCAGGAAGTCCTGACCGGAACGCTGGATAATATAGTACAGCGGGTGAAAGAGGCTGATTTCCACCCCCCGGCCGTAATAGTGGTAGGCGAGGTGGTGCAATTACGGGATAAATTGAGTTGGGTAGAGAGAAAACCACTGTGGGGGAAAAAGATAATTGTAACCAGATCCAGGAAACAGGCCAGTGGTCTGGCTCAAAAGATAAGAGAACTGGGAGGTACTCCGTTGGAATTTCCTACCATAGAAATTGTACCAGAACCGGATTTAACTCTACTAGCTCACGCATTCAGGCAGATACAGGATTATCACTGGATTATCTTTACCAGTGTAAATGCAGTAGAAATCTTTTTTGAACAGATGAAACTGAATAATATGGATATTCGCGATTTACATGGATTAAAAATCTGCGCCATAGGTCCGGCTACCCGGAAAAGACTGGAGGATTGGGGTCTAAAAGTACAGATAATGCCTGATGAATACCGAGCCGAGGGCGTTTTACAAGCATTGGATGGGATGCTTACAAAAGGGGATAGGGTTTTAATGCCACGAGCCACGGGAGCCCGTGATATCCTGCCGGAGACCCTGCGAGAAATGGGTCTGCAGGTTAATGAAATAAATATCTATAGTGCTGCTCTAGCAGCAGGCGAAACTGATATGCCTGATGATATAATAAAGGGTAGGGTAGATTACCTGACTTTTACCAGTTCTTCTACCGTGAATAATTTTGTTGAAATAATGGGACCGGAGAATATAAGCAGATTGGGAGAGCATATCAGAATTGCTTGCATAGGTCCGATTACCGCAGATAAGGCTAGAAAACTCGGTTTTAATGTAAAAATAGTTGCTGAAAAATATACTATTGATGGACTGGTCCAGGCTATTCTTAATGATGTTGAGGACCATCAGGGGGGAGCGAACAATTAATGATAGGATGTACTAAACTGCTTTGTGGAACAGCTACCGTATCGGATGTTATTAAATACAGTGGGGGAGGTGCTATACCCCCGGAACTATTGCAGTTTTCAGATATCAACCGGCCGCTGGTAGTATGGAATATGACCAACCGCTGTAATCTAAGATGCAAACATTGTTATATCGAAGCAGAAGATCGCAGCTATAAAGATGAGCTAAGCACCGAAGAGGCTAAAAATTTTATTTATGATTTGGGCCGGATGAAAGCGCCTGTCTTGTTGTTTTCAGGCGGGGAGCCCCTTATTCGCAAAGATTTGTTTGAACTGGGGGCACTGGCAGTTGAACAGGGATTAAGACCGGTTATCTCCAGTAATGGTACATTGATAGATGATGAAGTGGCCAGAAAAATCAAGGAAACCGGTTTCCAATACGTAGGGATCAGTCTCGATGGGGGGCGAAAAACCCATGATGAGTTTCGCAACCTGGATGGAGCATTTGACTTGGCTCTGCGAGGCGTTAGGGCCTGTATGAATAATGGAGTCAAAACCGGTCTGAGGTTTACTGTTAATAAATATAATCAAGATGATCTGCCCGAGGTTATAGATATCCTGGAAACAGAAAGAATACCGCGCTTTTGCATGTATCACCTGGTCTATGCTGGCAGAGGTGCCGAAATGGCAGCAATGGATACTACCACCCGGGAAAAACGTGATATCCTGGATTATGTAGGCAGGAAGACCCTGGAATTGCACCAAAAAGGCGTCGAAGTGGAGATATTGACTACAGATAACCATGCCGATGGTATTTATCTGCTCAATTATATAAGGAAACACGACCCGCAGAGGGCAGAAGAAGTAATCAGTCTTTTGAAGATGCATGGCGGTTGTTCCGCTGGCACCAAGTTTGCGAATGTAGACCCGCGCGGCAATGTTCATCCCTGTCAGTTCTGGCAGGACTATACCGTAGGAAATGTCAGGGAGAAACCATTCAGCCAAATATGGATGTCCGATGATGAGCTGATGGTTAAACTGAGGGAGAAGGAAAAGCATGTAACCGGTAAATGCGGGGAATGCAATTACAAGTCTTTGTGCAGCGGGTGCAGAATTAGAGCCAGAGCAGTATATGGTGATATCTGGGCGGAAGACCCGGCCTGTTACCTGAGTGAAGAGGAATTGAACGCAGGAATCTAGAAGCGGACTTGGATTGCCCTGCGTTCCCAAAATAATAATACGTTTAATCAGGCCATACAGGAATAAATGTTTGTACCTTAATATTAAGCGAGGTGTTTATCGATGGGATTCCCAGTAAACCGGATGCGAAGGCTGAGAAGCAATGAAACTATACGGAGGATGGTCAGGGAGACGGCTATTTCAGTAGATGATTTCATTTATCCGTTATTTGTAGTCTATGGCCGGGATAAGAAAAATCCTATTAAATCAATGCCGGGAGTGTTCCAATTTTCGGTTGACGATAAACTCAGGCAGGAAATAAAAGAAATTGAGTCACTCCGTATTCCAGGAATCATACTGTTTGGCATTCCTGAAGTCAAGGACAGCGTTGGCAGCTGTGCTTATCAAGAGAATGGTGTGGTACAGCAAGCAATCCGCTTGATAAAGGACACCTGCCCGAATCTGATGGTTATTACTGACGTTTGCATGTGTGAATACACCGATCATGGTCACTGTGGATTAGTTGATAAAGACGGTACCATAAATAATGACGCTACCCTGGAACTGCTGGCTAAAGAAGCTCTATCCCATGCCCGAGCGGGCTGTGATATGATTGCTCCATCAGATATGATGGATGGCAGGATAGGGTATATTCGAAAATGCCTGGATGAGAATGCCTATGAAAATATTCCAATAATGTCCTATGCGGTTAAATATGCCTCGGGTTTTTACGGGCCATTTCGTGATGCGGCTGATTCAACTCCTCAATTTGGGGATAGAAGAACCCACCAGATGGACAGTGCGAATTTAAGGGAAGCTTTACGGGAAGTTGCTCTGGATGTTGAAGAAGGCGCAGACATCATTATGGTTAAGCCAGCCCTGGCTTATCTCGATGTTATCAAAGCCGTAAAAGAGCGTTTTGATCTTCCTGTTTCAGCCTATAATGTCAGCGGTGAATACTCAATGGTCAAAGCAGCCGCCGAAAATGGCTGGCTGGATGGAGAGCGGGTAATGATGGAGATCCTTATGTCCATAAAAAGAGCAGGTGCGGATATGATTCTAAGCTATGCAGCCAAGGAAGCTGCCCATCTGCTGGGTGATATATAATCAGATAAAATCTCTCAACAAAAACGTATTGGGGGGGCGGAGGTGAATATTGGTAGTTTAATACTATCAAATGACTATGTTAATTTCGTGGAATAGCACTAATCAATGTAATTTATACTGTGAGCATTGTTATCGGGATGCCGGAGCCAGACTGGAGCAGGAATTGTCAACCTCGGAAGCTCAGAAAATGATTCGGGAAATTAAGCAGGCAGGCTTTCAGATTATGATATTCAGCGGTGGGGAGCCAATAATGAGGCCGGATATTTTTGAACTGGTTGCTTATGCTACAACGACAGGTTTGAGAGCGGTTATGGGAACCAACGCTACCCTCATTACCCCGGAAGTGGCTAAGAAGCTAAAACAGGCCGGTATTATGGCGGCTGCAGTTAGTCTGGACAGCCTGGATGCAGATAAACATGATAAATTCAGGGGATTACCCAATGCTTTCGATATGACCCTGGCCGGTATAAAAAACCTGCAGGAGGCAGGCATACCGGTTCAGATAAATACTACGGTGATGGACTGGAACGTAGAAGAAATTGAAGACTTATGTGATTATGCCATCCAGCTTGGTGCGGTGGCCTACCATGTCTTTTTTCTGGTTCCCACTGGCAGAGCTATAGATATTGAAGAAGAGGCATTGCGAGTAAGTGCATACGAAAAGACGATAGTACGCTTGATGAAAAAGCAGCAGGAAGTTGATATAGAAATCAAACCCACCTGTGCTCCTCAGTTCCTGCGGATAGCTGAGAAGATGGGAATGAGCCTGCGTTTCAGCCGAGGGTGTCTGGCGGGAATCAGCTATTGTATAATCAGTCCTCGCGGCGATGTACAGCCCTGTGCCTACCTGGATATACCCCTGGGAAATGTCCGGGAAAAACCATTTGATGAAATATGGAAGACCAATAAACTCCTGTTAGAGTTAAGAACTATGGATTATGGAGGAAAATGCGGGGCATGCGAATACAAACTAAAGTGTGGAGGATGTAGAGCCCGGGCCTATTATTACAGCCATGGAGACTATATGGCTGAAGATGAGTGGTGTCTTTATAAGCCGAAAGGAGTCAGGGAGAGTGGATAAGCTGGAGGATATAGATAAGAAATTGCTGGATATCCTGCAGAATCAATTTCCTGCAGCAGTCGATCCTTTTCAAGTAATAGCTGGCAATCTGGATATCAGTTTCTCTGATACGGTGCAAAGAATAGAAAGTCTAAAGGAAAAGGGAATAATCAGGCGGATAGGAGCCATTATTGATGCCAGCAGAGTAGGATACCAGTCTACTCTGTGTGCCTGCAGGATTCCTGAATCTTCCATAGAAGAATTTGCCGCAGCAGTAAACAATATTCCATATATAACTCACAACTATGTCCGGGATCATGAATTAAACATCTGGTTTACCATTACTACTCCCACCATGGAAGAGAGAGGAATAATTATCAAGGAGCTTGAGAAAGCATTTCATATTATAATTATCTGTATGCCGGCCCAGAAAGTATATAAGATCAGAGTATCCCTGGGAATGGAGTAAGATTATGAATTACGATAAGGTTGACCAGGATATAATTAAAATGATTCAAGCAGACCTTCCCATATCGGAAAGGCCCTATAAAGACCTGTCTGATACTATCAATGTCTCGGAGCAGGAGATAGTAGAGCGCATTAAAGTACTGCAGGAAAAAGGTATAATAAGGAGAATGGGAGCTATTCTACGCCACCAAAAAGCCGGATATACAGTCAATGCCATGGTGGCCTGGAAAGTTGACAACGAATACGCAGATCAGGCCGGAAGGATAATGGCCGAGTATAAGGAGATCAGCCACTGTTATTTCAGGGAGGTGCCGGAAACATTTCCTTTCCCGTTGTTCACTATGATTCATGCCAGAACTGAAGAGCAATTAGTAAGCTTGATTGACAATATAGCTAACAGCACAGGACTGCGTGATTTTGTGATAATGAAAAGCCAACAGGAATTAAAGAAAACCAGCATGGAGTATTTTTCCCTTAGCTAATTTGGTAATGGAGGTGCGGCATGAACGAACCAATAAATTCCCGGGCGATGTTCGCCAGGGCTCAGAAATTAATGCCCGGTGGCGTAAACAGTCCCGTAAGAGCATTTAAAGCGGTCGGGCTTGATCCTCTGTTTATTGAGAAAGCCAGCGGGTCAAAGATATATGATATCGATAGTAACGAATATATAGATTATGTATGTTCCTGGGGGCCGCTGATCCTGGGACATGCACATCCAGATATAATAAGGGCTATTTGCCAGGCGGCTGAACTTGGAACCAGCTATGGTGCTCCCTGTGAAAAAGAAATAGAATTAGCCGGGCTGATATGCGAAGCAATTCCATCTATAGATAAAGTTCGTATGGTAAATTCAGGTACCGAGGCCACCATGAGCGCTGCCAGGTTGGCCCGCGCCTATACCGGCAGGAATAAAATCCTTAAATTCGAAGGTTGTTACCATGGACATGCTGATTCTTTTTTAATTAAAGCAGGTTCTGGCCTATTAACATCCGGGGTTCCTACCAGTCCTGGGATTCCCATTGATTATGCCGGAGGCACCCTGGTTTCACGTTATAATGACATCGAGTCGGTGCAAAAGATCTTTGAATCATCAGGCTTGGATATTGCAGCTGTGATTGTTGAACCAATTGCCGGCAACATGGGACTGATCATACCTGAAAAAGAATTTTTAATGGAATTACGTAGAATTACCCAACAATATGGAAGTCTGCTGATATTTGATGAGGTTATAAGCGGCTTTCGAACCTGTTATGGAGGTTATCAGAATTTAATTAATGTTAAACCGGATATTACTACTCTGGGTAAGATAATTGGAGGCGGACTGCCGGTTGGCGCTTATGGAGGACGGCAAGACATTATGGCCCGGGTAGCTCCCGAAGGCGATGTGTATCAGGCCGGAACCCTGTCCGGAAATCCCCTTGCCATGGCAGCAGGAGCTGCAACCCTGAACTTATTGAAAAATAGTGAGTATTATACCTGTCTTGAAGACATGGGTCAATATATGGTTAAGGGTATAAAAGAGAGTCTGAATTCCTGTGGACTTGAATACCAGATAAACCACCTGGGCTCTATGTTTTCGTTGTTTTTTACCAGCAAGCAGGTAAAAGATTATGATACTGCTATTAGCTGTGACACCAATAGATTTACAAATTTTTACAAAACTCTATTGAGTGAAGGGGTTTACTTTCCACCTTCGCAGTTTGAAGTCTGTTTTATATCAACCGCCCATATCCGAAGAGATATAGACAGAACCGTGGCCGCTATAGAGAAAGCACTGTATTACAGCATGCAGGAGGCGTAATTTATGGAAGAAGTTAGAACATGGGAATGGTTTATAGGTAATTTTGAACAAATAAGCAAGATTGATCTTACTTTTTATAAAAGGCCCCAAATGGAGAGAAGGATAAGCAGTTTTATGCGGTCCATTGAAATAAACGATTACGGGGAATTTATTCTAATTCTGAAAAAAGATAAAGAAATCCTGGATCGATTTATTCTTCATATTACTATAAATGTATCTGAATTTTTCAGAAATAATAATCACTGGCAGAAATTGGTCAGCGACATAATACCTGGTCTGCTTAAAGAGAATAAGCGGATAAAGATTTGGAGTGCAGGATGCTCCACCGGAGAAGAGGCTTATTCGCTGGCTATACTGGCATTGGAAAATAATCTGCCTCTGGATGGCAAAATACTTGCTACCGACATTGATAGAGGAGTATTGGAAAAAGCTGATATCGGGCTTTATAGTAAGAAAGCGGTAGAAAATGTACCTGCGGGCTATCTTAAAAAATATTTTACGCAGCAGGGC
>CAZBKS010000035.1:0-10537 GCA_964492475.1 uncultured Syntrophomonas sp.
GCTTTCCATCAGACTATGGAGCCTGCTAATTATATGTATGCTATTCCTTACGAAGCATATGAGAAGTTTCGGATAAGAAGATATGGTTTTCATGGTACTTCCCATTACTATGTAGCCCATCAGGCTGCTGAGATGCTGGGTAAGCCTTATGAAGAATGTAAGATTATCACTCTGCATTTGGGAAATGGAGCCAGTATGGCAGCTATCAAGGATGGCAAGGTAGTTGAAACTTCCATGGGCTTCACTCCGTTGGAAGGACTGGTTATGGGTACCCGGTCTGGTGACATAGATCCGGCTATAGTATTTTTCCTGATGGATAAACTGGGTATGGATTCTCATGAAGCCAACAATTATTTTAACAAGAAATCGGGTATGCTGGGACTGTCCGGGGTATCCAACGATCTCCGGGATGTGCTGGAAGCCGCTGCATCAGGTAATGAAAGAGCTCAAGTTGCTCTGGACGTTTACCATAATGCGATTAAAGGATACATTGGAAACTATTTCGCTAAGCTGAATGGCTGTGACTGCATTATATTTACGGCCGGTGTGGGTGAAAATGGCATCGGCACCAGAGCCGAAATTTGCGCCGACCTGGATGCTCTGGGTATTAAAATGGATCTTGAAAAGAATAATGTCAGAGGAAAGAAAATAGATGTAGCAACAGCGGATTCAAAAGTTCGTATTTTTATAATACCTACCAATGAAGAGCTGGTTATAGCAAGGGACACCTACAGCTTTGCCAAGTAATCCCGTCAAACCAAGTGAGGTGGGAATTATTCCCGCCTCACTTTTAATTTGTGAGTCAAGTATGATCTCTGACAGGTTGACAATAATAATAGGTGAAGACTATAATAAATCTGGTGTTTTTGTGGGGTGGCAGGGTATGAAAGTTAATTTGAAATCACTGCAGATGCGTGTCATGGAATCGGAAGAATTTCATCTCAGTGCTCAGGGCAGAGATTCATTGCTGTCAGACATAGGAGGAAGGTTTCTTAAACCGGTGGATGTTGATCTGATTATTGAGAACACTGGCAAGGTGTTTATCGGCAGAGGACAGATATCTACAACCATCGCATTAACTTGTGGACGCTGCCTGGAGGAGTTTGAATTTGCAATCACAAGTGATTTCATAGTGACTGTATCCGAAACATCAGCTTATGAGGAAAATGAAGATATGATTGTGTTGGAGGATAACCAGGCCGAGATCATGCCCCGGATAGAGGAAGAAATATTTTCTTTAATACCATTGAATCCCTTGTGCAGTGAGGAATGCAAAGGTTTGTGCCCCATCTGCGGAGTTAATAGGAACCTGACCATCTGCAACTGTGCAAAAAATGATATTGATCCCAGATGGGAAAAATTAAAACAGTTAAAATGAAGTAAGGAGGTTAAGAGAAATGGGTGTTCCCAAAAGAAGGCATTCTAAATCTCGCAGCAACAAACGAGCATCAGAATGGCGTAAGATTGATAAACCGGGCCTGGTTGAATGTCCCCAGTGCAAGGAATTAAAATTACCTCATCATGCATGTTTAAGCTGCGGGTATTATAAAGGTAAATCTGTAATATAATATGGAATCAGCAAGCTCAAAAAGTAAGATTTAAGGCAGCCAAAGCCGAAAGCTTACTTTTTGTATTTGTGCACATATGTTCTCAGGCTATAATAGAAATATAAGTATTTACCTGGATGAGGCATACAAGGAGGAATATGATGAAAATTGCAGTTGATGCAATGGGCGGCGACTTTGCTCCCGCCCAGGTAATTGCTGGTGCGGTTGAGTGGGCGAATAATACTTCCAACCAGGTAATCCTGGTAGGTAAGCAAGATAGTATATCGAAGGAATTGGAAAAGCATGTTTATGATGAATCGCTGGTTACTATAGTAAATGCCAGCCAGGTTATCAGCATGGACGAATCACCTGCCCTGGCTCTGCGCAAAAAAAAGGATGCATCAATAACAGTGGCTACCGGGTTGGTAAAACAAGGGCTGGCCGAGGCAGTTGTTTCATGTGGCAGTACCGGAGCTCAAATGGCTGCCGCCCTGTTTTTATTGGGCAGAATGGAGGGAGTAGATCGTCCTCCTATTGGCGTTTCCATACCTAACCAGACCGGAGGTACTACGTTGTTAATGGATGTAGGCGCAAATGTTGATTGTAAAGCTTCTCAGCTGCTCCAATTTGCTGCTCTGGGCAGTTCTTATGCCGCTTCGGTTCAGGGTATAGAAATCCCCCGGGTGGCTCTTTTAAATAATGGTGAGGAAGAAGGGAAGGGAAACAGTGTAAGCGTGGAAGCCTATGCGCTGTTGAGCGAACAGAAGAGTCTTAATTTTATTGGCAATATTGAAGGACGGGATTTGTTTAGCGCTAAAAGCGATGTTATAATATGTGACGGCTTTACCGGGAATATTGTGTTAAAGAGCATAGAAGGTCTGGCCATGTTCATGGCCCAGCTAATCGGCCAGGAATACGGAATGGTACCCAAAGCCCTGGCTAAATTGGATTATACTCAGGTAGGTGGAGCTCCGCTGCTGGGGGTCAAGGGGATAAGTGTCGTCTGCCATGGAAGTTCGAGGCGTAATTCGGTTTATAGTGGAATTAATATTGCCAGTGTTTGTATTAAAAATAATATGATACAAAGGCAGCAAGAAACTATAAAAAGTCTATTTTAATATAGAGGATTTTTATTACTTATTAAGAATCGATATATATAGGATGTAGTGTATTTACTAATATTATGGAGGTTATGAATATGCAGGAATTTATGGAGCTGGCCAGAAAAATACTTGCCGAACAGTTGGACCGGGAACCACAGGAAATAGAGATGGAAACCACTTTTGAGGAACTTGATGCTGATTCAATAGACATTGTAGAATTAATTATGGCTCTGGAAGATATTTATGATGTAGAATTTCCGGAGGAAGACCTGGAAGATTTCCCTGCTTTCGGCTCTTTGGTACAAGCACTCTATTCCTATATTCAGAAGGTAAAAGATGAGCAGTGAAAAGAATCTGGTTCTGGAATTTACCAAAAATATTAATTTTAAGTTTAATGATTATGATTTGATTCATATGGCCTTGATACACCCTTCTTATTCCCAGGAAAAAAGTGCTGTCGGCAATAACCAGCGGTTGGAGTTTCTGGGTGATGCAGTACTTAACTTTGTAGTGGCAGAGTACCTTTACAACAATTATAAGGAAAAAGCTGAAGGTGACCTGACCAAAATAAGGGCCCGGGTAGTATGTGAAAGATCGCTAACCGAGGTGGCTAGAAGCATTGACCTGGGACAATACCTGCTGCTCGGTAAGGGTGAGGAAATGTCCGGGGGGCGCAAAAGAAAGTCCATACTGGCAGATGCGGTTGAATCTGTAATAGGTGCTATATATCTGGATCAAGGTTATGAAAAGGCGGCCGGATTCATCCTCTCGCAACTGGAAGGTTTAATCAAAGAAGCTTCCCAGGGTGATTATTATGATTACAAGTCCAGACTGCAGGAATTGGTTCAGGGTAAAAATAAGCAAAATGTTTATTATCAAATTATAAATGAAAGCGGACCTGCCCACGCCAAGGTATTTGTGGCAGGAGTATATTATCAGGGGCAGCTGCTGGAAACCGGCAGCGGGAAAAGCAAAAAGGAAGCTGAGCAAAAAGCTGCTGAAGCAGTTTTGAAGGACGAAAAGATGTTAAAGTATCTGGACAAGGTTTTAAAATATGAAACACTATAATATACCCATCTTTATACCTCATCTGGGATGTCCATTTAATTGCATATTCTGCAATCAAAAAAATATTGCCAGGCATGAACCAGCTCCTGATGCCTCGGCAGTATCATTTATGGTGCAGAATGCTTTGAATACTATTCTTGCTTCCCGGTCTGAACGAGAAATAGAAGCAGCCTATTTTGGAGGCAGTTTTACTGCTCTGGACAAAAAATTACAGGAGGATTATCTGCTGGCCCTGCAACCATTTTTGAAGGCAGGATCTATAGACGGTATTCGCATATCAACCCGGCCCGATTTTATAGACCACTCTATTCTCGGATTTCTTATCGAAAATGGTGTCAGCACCATTGAATTAGGGGTTCAATCATTAAGAAATGAAGTATTGCAGGCTTCCGGTCGTAAATATACGGCCCAAACGGTATTTAATGCCTGCAGTATGATCAAACAGTATGGATTTAAACTGGGTGTGCAGCTTATGATCGGACTGCCGGGCGACAGTTATGAGTATGACATAGATACTACCATCAACACTATTTCCATAGGACCCGATATGGTTAGGATTTACCCGGTACTGGTAGTTAAAGATACTGGCCTGGAAAAAATATACCGGCAGGGTTATTATGAGCCCCTAAACCTGCAAGAAGCGGTTGCCACCAGCTGTGAAATGTTCTTGCGCTTTCAGCAAAAAGGTATAGAGGTTATACGGATGGGACTGCATCCTTCAGAAGAATTGAGAGAAGAGGGTATAATCATAGCAGGCCCCTTTCATCCGGCCTTTGGCGAATTAGTGGAACAGGAGGCCTTTAAGTTACAGGCTCGGGCTTTGCTGTACAACTATATTAATACCGGAATTTTACCTTCGGATTTAGTATTGTACAGCAGTTATAGAGATTTATCTAAAATGACAGGGCAAAAAAGGGCTAACTTATTATATCTGAACCATCTGTACGGTCTGCCCCACATAAAACGTATTCAGGTTGATGAGAATCTAAGAAAAGATGAGCTGGGAATCGGCCCCGCTAGTTCCGAACAGCCTGAAATAAGCCTGAGTAGACCTAAATTTTTAGAAATATATCTTCAATAATCGACGTTATAAACATCTGAGGCAGACATAAGAGACTAAAGAGGTAGAACTTTAGTCTTTTTTTGTAGAAAAGATTAGGATATTTTTAGTATACTAAAAATATGTTGATTTTTGCTGGAAGGGATTATGGCCCTGGATGTGTAAATAGCTAATATTTGGAATACGTATGATGTTGAACGGGAGGAACCCATAGTGTACCTGAAAAGAATGGACATCAAAGGTTTTAAAACATTTGCTGATAGTACCGAGGTAGTGTTACAGCCTGGTATTAATGTGATTGTGGGGCCCAACGGATGCGGGAAAAGCAATATAGTGGATGCCGTTCGCTGGTGTCTGGGGGAGAGCAATGTGCGCAATCTGCGAGGACACAAGGGCGAAGATGTCATATTCAACGGGACTGATGATAAAAGAGCCCAGGGCATGGCTTTTGTTGAGCTGTTGATTGACAATGGAGACCAGGCCCTGCCGGTTGATTATAATGAGATAACCATATCCCGTAAGCTTTTCAGATCCGGGGAGAGCGAATTTTGCATTAATAAATCACGGGTGCGCATGAAAGATATCGCGGGTATGTTTACTGGTACCGGGTTGGGCAAAAAGGGATATTCAATAATCAGTCAGGGAGAACTCGAACAGGTATTAAACGGACAGCCACTCGATCGGCGTTTTATACTGGAAGAGGCTTCGGGAATAATAAAATACCGGCATCAAAGGGATGAAGTGAGAACCAGGCTGGCCAATACCGGTAATGATTTGATCAGGCTGCGGGACATACTGGCAGAGTTGAAACAGCGCCGGGACGAACTGGAAAATAAGGCTGAAAAGGCCAGGCTACATATCAGTTTCGATAGGGAAAAAAAGCAGCTGGAAGAGAATATTCTTCGATTTGAGATTTATAAAATGCACCAGGATTTGACGAAGAAAAACGAGGTTTTACTACAGAAGAAAGAGGGGATTGAAAAACTTAGAAAACAGGTTCAGGAACAGGAAGATATTATAGCCAGGGAAGAAATTAAGCTGTTAAATTATCGAGAGATGATCAACAGTCTGAAGGATAACAGACATAATACGGATAATCGGCTTTCAGCTTTAGACAGCGAGGTCCGGTTAAGTGAAGAGAGGATTAAAAATTACGGTGAAAGAGCAGCTCAAGCAGTTGAAGATGAGAACAAGTACCAGGCTATGCTGAACAAGATGAAAGAAGACCTGAGCTCCAAGCTGGCGGACTACGAGCAGCAAAAAAACAACTTTATAGCTTTAAATGCCAACTTTGAGCAGTTAAATCTGCAAATTCTTGCCATGGAAAGTTCCCTGCAGGACAGCGTAGAGCATTTTGAAGCCAAGAAAGCGCAAGTATTTAAACGCATGCAGGAAGAAAGCAGGATAAACAATCAAGTGCTGGAAATCGAAGATAAGCAGAGAAAGCTTCGGGATAAGAAAGAACGGACGGAAATACTGAGCAGCGATTTAAGGGTTAGAATAAGCCAAAAGGAAGCCATGCTTAATAATATGGAGAGTGAAAAAAGGCAGTTTCAGAAAGAAATAAGAGAGCTGGGCAATGGCCTGGAAACAATAGAGCATAACAAGCAGGAGCTGGAAGCCTTACTTAAAGCTAATACTGCCCAGTATGCATTGCTCAGTGAAGAGGAACTTAAAATAGAAAAAAAACTGCTGCTGATAAACGATATGGAAAGGAACATGGAGGGGTATTCCCGGGGAGTGCGGTCTATTTTGGAAGCTTCTGCCCAAGGAAAACTAACAGGAATTAAAGGTTTGGTAGGAGAAGTAATTGATGTACCGCTGGGGGTTGAAACAGCGATTGAGACCGCTCTGGGAAGAAAACTGGAAAACATTATTGTAAAAAACAGCGAAAGTGCCAGGCAAGCGATCGAGTATCTTAAAAGCAGCAGGTTGGGACGATTAACCTTTTTGCCCCTGGACATTCTATTAAGCACCCCGGTGCCTCCTGATGTTAAAGAAGCCCTGAGCAGCCTGGAAGGGGTGCTGGGAATAGCTTCGGATATTGTTAAATACCAGGAGGAACATAAAAAAGCGGTAAGATACCTGTTGGGACGGGTATTGCTGGTAAGAGATATGGAGACTGGAATAAAGGTTTTTAAGAGTACCAGATTTCCTTTGCAGATTGTCACCCTGGAAGGAGAATTGATAAATGTAAGTGGAGCCATGACCGGGGGAAGCAATGATAACAGAAAAGAAACGCCCTTGCAGCGGAAAAAGGAAAAGAAAAATCTGCTGGAACAAGAGGCTCAAGTAAAGGAGAACCTGGGGAAGAATCGACAGGAAAGCGAGAATTTATCCCAGGAATTCGGGATGGTGCAAAAACAAGTGGAAACGCAAAAAAAGGCGTTGATTGAAAAAGAATTCAGGTTCGAAATTATTGATAAACAGGCTGCCCAAACCAATGATGAAATACTAAATGATCGAAAGGAATGGGAAGCCAGTATTGATCAATTGAACCGGTTTGAGAGCAGTTATGAGCAGCTGCATATGGAGATGGAAGAGCTGCAGGTGCACAAAGACTACATCCATGGCAGCAGTAAAAGCGAGTCGGAAGAATTAGAAGAATTAAAAGAAAAGATCGATATTAATAAAAGAAACTATGAAGTAAACAAAGAAAGGCTCATTTCCTATCAAGAACAGTTGGATTCAAAAAGCAGAGAATTGGAAAGCATAGAGAAGAATATAGCCCAGTTCAGGCAGGTGGAAAGTTCTTATCAGCAGTCCAGGTTGGAGGCAGCTGATCTGCAGGAACGTCTTTTTAATCTGGCTGAAGGCGAAATAAGTAAAATGGAAGCGACCAGAATAAAAATAGCTGAAGAAAAGAAGGTCATTGGTCTTATACAGGATAAATTATTGGCTCAACAGGCAGAAGAGGAAAAGTCACATAAAGTGATAGGAAACGTTCGCCAAAATATTTTACCATTGAGGCAGACTATGATGCAGGCGGAAGCCACTTCCAGAAACGCTGAAATAAGTCTGGCCCGCCTGGAAACGGAATTTGATGCTCTGAGCAAAAAATGGCGCCATGAGTACGAAAAGCAATTAGACGATATAGGACAGCCAGAGCTTAATTATTCTCAGCTTAGGGATTTCCGGCAGCGGGTAGAGTTCTTGTCCGGTCAGCTGGAAGAAATCGGATCAGTTGACCTGGAGTCAATACCAGAATTCGAAGCAATCAGTGAGCGCTTTGGCTTTATCAACCAACAGTATGAAGACTTATTGACGGCCCGGGATTCTCTAAACAAACTGCTGTACGAAACAGAAAACATAATGTCCCGGGAATTTGCCGATTTTATCAGGATTGCTGATCAGAGTTTCACCTCGACCTTCCAGGATATCTTCGGTGGAGGTGAAGCCTGTTTAAAGATGGAGCAGGGCAAGGATAGATTGGAAGCAGGTCTGGATCTCGAAGTTAAGCTGCCGGGCAAGAAAACTCAATCGTTAAACCTGCTTTCAGGTGGAGAACGGGCCCTGACCTGTATAGCATTTATATTTGCCTTATTGAGGTTAAAACCAGCACCATTTTGTATACTGGATGAAATTGATGCATCTCTGGATGACACTAATCTGATAAGGTTTTCGGAATTCCTGCGAAAAATGGCCCAGGAGATGCAGTACATAATTATCACTCACCGGCAGTCCATCATTGAATCGAGTGAAAATATTTATGGAGTTACCATGCCGGAAAAAGGAGTGTCCAAGGTATTGACCCTTAACATTAAAGAGGCGGAAAGTCGAGCCGGATAATAATTAATCAAGGTGGGGAAAAAATGGGACTATTTAAACGTAAAAGCAAGCAAAATCACCAGGTAAATGCAGTAGAAGGCCAGCTGCAGGAGGAAATTCAGGAAATTGAAAAGTTGACTCCAGCGGTTGAAGAGGCAGAGTCCGATCCGGAGAACAGCTTAACTGAAGCGCTGGTGGATGAAAACGTTAAGAAAAAGAATAAAGCCGGATTGTTTGACAAATTCAAAATAGGATTGAGCAAAACCAGAAGCAGCCTGAGTGGTAAAATAAATGAATTAATCCAAAGCAGCAAAAAAATTGATGAAGACTTTTGGGAGGAATTGGAGGAAATCCTGATTCAAGCGGATGTGGGAGTTAATACCTCTCTTGAATTAGTAGCCAAAGTCAAACAAACTGCCCGCAAGAAAAAAATCTCTGACTCTTCGGAAGTTATGAGCATTATAGCTGACGAGGTGCAGGAAATGCTCATTAATGGAGGCGCTGAGCTAAACCTGCACTCTAATACTCCCAGCATAATTATGGTAGTGGGTGTGAATGGAGCTGGCAAAACTACTTCCATTGCCAAGCTGGCCTACAAGTTCAAAAATGAGCAGCAGCGGGTTATACTTGCCGCCGCAGATACCTTCCGGGCAGCTGCTATAGACCAGCTGCAGATATGGGCTGATCGGGTGGGTGTCGAGTTAATAAAGCATCAGGAAGGTGCTGATCCGGGTGCAGTCGTGTTCGATGCTATAAGCGCGGCCAAGGCCCGGAAAGCTGACGTTTTAATTATAGATACAGCCGGCCGGCTGCAGAATAAAACCAATTTAATGAAAGAAATCAGCAAAATACGGAAGATCATAGAGAGAGAGGTGCCCGCAGGACCTCAGGAAGTGTTGTTGGTTCTGGACGCTACTACCGGCCAAAATGCCATAAGTCAGGCCAGAATATTCGAAGAGGCTACTGGAGTAACAGGAATTGTATTGACTAAACTGGATGGAACAGCTAAAGGCGGGATAATATTAGGGATTGCCAGTGAACTCAAGATCCCGGTCAAATTTGTGGGCATAGGTGAAGGTATGGATGACATGAAAGTCTTTGATCCGGAAGTTTTTGCCCGGGCTCTTTTTGAAGAATAAAATTATCCGAGCTGGATCTGATTTCTAAAGGCTATTTTATCAGGCGATTAACGGGAGTATGAGTTGTGCCCGCAGGGTGACGGGGAGGAAAGCTCAATGCTCGTTAAGCAGGCCTTTACTATCATGTCAACTGCTTTTTTAAGAAAATAATCATAATCCCAAAAACATCTAAGGAGGAAGAGAATGTGATAAAACTTGCTATAATCGGTGGTACCGGGGTTTATGACCCCAGGATGTTAGGTAATATCAGGGAGACTGTTCAAAATACGCCTTATGGAGATGTGACGGTTACCATTGGCAGTCATGGCGGTGAAGAAATAGCCTTTATTCCCCGGCATGGATCTCTGCACAGTGTGCCGCCGCACTTGATAAATTACCGGGCTAATATTATGGCCTTGCACAAGCTGGGAGTAAAGAGCATCCTGGCTACTGCCGCAGTAGGGTCCTTAAACCTGGATTTGGAACCGGGCATGTTTGTGCTGGCCGATCAGTTTCTGGATTTTACCAGGACCAGGAAAAGCACTTTTTATGAAGGCGGCGAGCAGGGAGTAATTCACTGTGATATGACCGTTCCTTATTGCCCGGAGCTCAGACAGGCTCTGGCCAGAGCAGGGGAAGATCTGGGGTTTTCCATCCAGAATGGCGGTACTTATGTTTGTACGGAAGGACCCCGATTTGAGACCGCGGCTGAAATATCTATGTTTAAGCAGCTGGGCGGTGATCTGGTAGGGATGACCAGCGTACCTGAAGTTGGTCTGGCCAGAGAGCTGGGGATTTGTTACGCCAATATTTCCATTATTACCAATCACGCAGCAGGCATCTCACCCAATATCCTTACCCACAGCGAAGTAC
>CAZBKS010000036.1:0-10501 GCA_964492475.1 uncultured Syntrophomonas sp.
GTTCAGCAAGCGGTTCAGCAAATCGCGGCTGAGGCAGTACAGTATGACTCGGTCAACCTGGATCTGGAAGGACTGGGCTGGAATGACACCCCCGAGGAAATTAAGCAAGTACAGCAGGACTTTACCAGCTTTGTAACCGCACTGGCAAGTGAATTAAAGAAATCTGGAGCAGGATTAACGCTCTGCTTGCATCCCTCCAATAGTGCTTACCAGGGTTATGACTACAAGGCATTAGGGCAAGCAGCCGACCGAATCATTATCATGGCTTATGATTACGGAAGCAAGCCGGAGCCAACCAACATGGTATATCAGGCTGTTGAATTCGCGACAGCCCAAGTTGCACCGGAGAAATTGATCCTGGGCATTTCCCTGGCCAGCGAAAATACTGAAAGTATCCGGGCCAAGATAGGTATCGCCAAACGCTTCCAACTCCAGGGGGTGGCTCTGTGGAGACTGGGGCTGGTTTCTGATGACATGTGGCAGGAGATCCGGAACAATATTTCCGGCTATTAAAAAGTGCTCTCGATTTAGCCACGGTTTCTCTATCAAGGAAAAAGCTGAAAGCACGTTTTCTACCGTGCTTTCAGCTTTCATAAATCGACTCCTATGGAAAATTACATAACTGAGTGATGATCTTTGTATTATCTACCACTACAGTCACAGATCATTATCCCGGTACAACGATCCTGCAATACAGATCAACTAAAAACGCCTGCTGACACCCCTTCATGAATCAAAGCGCTGATTTATTGTCTGCATTTCTCTGCTTTTCATCGGGTTTATCTGTTCCCCCAATAATGGCTAAAAATGGGCAGCTTCCTACTATAGTATATGATGTATATTTTATTCAGATGGCTCTTCTGGTGTGAAATTTGCCACCAGTTCAATGTCACCCGCCGGCATGCTAAATTCATAATCAGCATCGGGACTTACCTCTTGGCTGTCGCTGGTCCAGCTGCTGAAGGTGTAGCCTTCGGCTGCTTCTGCTGTTACACTAACGCTGGTTCCTTCTTCATACTCTCCAGCCCCGCTGACTGTTCCCCCCTCGGACGGGTTGGCTTGCAGGGTCAGAGCGTATTCTTCTGGTTCAACCTCGGCTTCCTTAAAATTTGCGATCAGAGTAGTATTGGCTGCCGGCATGGTGTAGGTATAGCTGGCGCCAGCACTTACTTCCGTACCGTCCTCTAAAGTCCATTTCTCGAAGGTGTAGCCTTCGGTTGCTTCTGCTGTTATACTGACCTCCGTTCCGGCTTCATACGTTCCATCTCCGCTGACTGTTCCACCCCCATCAGGATTAGCTTGCAGGGTCAGAGCGTATTCTTCTGGTTCAACCTCGTCTTCCTTAAAATTTGCGATCAGAGTAGTATTGGCTGCCGGCATGCTGTATGTATCATCAGCGCTTGTGCTTACTACCGTACCGTTGTCCAAAGTCCAATTCTCAAAAGCATAGCCCTCGGCTGCTTCTGCTGTTATACTGACCTCCGTTCCAGCTTCATACGTTCCTGCCCCGCTGACACTCCCAGACCCGGACGGACTAGCCTGCAGGGTCAGGGTATAGGTTGGGGCAAAATTGGCTACCAAAACTGCATTAGATGCTGGCATGATGTAGGTATAGTTGGCGGCAGTACTCACTTCCGTGCTATTTACCGTCCAGTTTTTGAAAGCATAGCCTGACGATGGTGATGCCGTCACACTGACTGCCGTTCCAGCCGGATACGGTCCAGTTCCGCTGTTGTTGCTGACGGTTCCTCCCCCAACCGGGCTGGCCTGCAGGGTCAGGGTATAGGTTGGAACAAAATTAGCAGTAATAACAGTATCAGATGCAGGCATGGTGTAGGTATAGCTGGCACTAGTACTCACTTCCGTGCTATTTACCGTCCAGTTTTTGAAAGCATAGCCTGACGATGGTGATGCCGTCACACTGACTGCCGTTCCAGCCGGATACGGTCCAGTTCCGCTGTTGTTGCTGACGGTTCCTCCCCCAACCGGGCTGGCCTGCAGGGTCAGGGTATAGGTTGGAACAAAATTAGCAGTAATAACAGTATCAGATGCAGGCATGTAGAATTTAAAGGTAGAGGAAGTACTTACTTGCGTACCGTTTACTGTCCAGTTTTTCAAGGTATATCCCGAATGAGCGGTTGCGCCGGCAGTAACGATGTCGCCTTCTTTATATCTGCCTTCTCCGCTCACACTTCCACCGTTCACCGGGCTGGCTTCCAGGGTTAGGGTATACGATTTAGCAGAATCTGTCACTGCAGCACCTCCACCTCCGCCTCCACCGGAGGCATAGGCACTAACCGGGAGCATGGATAGAACAACCGGTGCAGATACAGCAGCCTCTTTCGGCTCAACTGGAATCTTTCCTATCAATGCTATACTGCGCTGCAGGATGACCGCAGCCTGGGCGCGAGTAACATTGGCTTTGGGTTTAAAGCTGCCGTCCGGATATCCGCTTATAATGCCATAGGCCGACACACCCTTGACTGATGCAAGTGCCCAGTAAGAGACTGCACCGTTATCGACAAAATCCTGCCCGGTATCGGAAGTTATGCCCAGGGCTTTGACCAGTATTACTGCTGCCTGTTCCCGGGTAATAGAATCATCAGGGCCGAAACTGTTCTCATTGTACCCGGCAATGATTCCATGATCGCTGGCCGTCTTGATGGACTTCTCCGCCCAGTGCCCTGCCGTGTCATCAAATCCTTTGCCATTAGTCTCTGTTAAGGCTAAAGATACTACTATCAGGTGAGCAAATTCTGCCCGGGTAATCAAGCGTTCCGGTTGAAAGGTCCCATCCTGATATCCTTTAATCCTTCCCTGGTCTGCCATGTCCTGTATGCTATTCCTGGCCCAGTGATTCTGGATATCACTGAGGGCAACAGCTCCTTGGGTTTGTTCTGGCCAGGCTCCAGTTAAAGTGGCCAGGATAAGCATTGCAATTAGCAGCACACAATAAAATTTTGTTTTGATAAAAATGTTACGCAAATTCGTACCTCCTATCCTGATATCATCTCAGGTTTTCTAATCTGTAGGTTCCCCTGCGGGAACAGCATTTTCATATTCCAGCATTAATTTTGGGGACAGACACAGCATCCGGTTCGACTTGATTCATATGCCCGTTGCTTGCTTAAATCCCTTGCATCTATTGTTAACAAGTCTCACCTCCGCCCGCACCCGATATTTCACGCCATTAATTGATTAGTACCCTGCTGTTATGAAAACCCACTGGTATGTCTAGCCATGATTGGCACTTAATGTATATGTTCTTTTTGAATAATATATCACGGACAGCCCAGGGGGTACAGCTCTTTATGGTAAGAAAATACTATCTCATAAGGGCCTTATTTCCCATCCAGTAACTATAGAGTCTTAGGATAAAAGTCTGGTAACAATTTCGGTGCCAGGCACTAACTTAAACTTTCGACGCCAGACAACACCTTATTAACTTATTCATCTCATTACTTTACTTGAATAAGTTAATAAGTTAGCGCCAGGAACCGTTAGCGTCCCCTTATGACCCCACTGTTTCTATGCATAAAAGAGCCAATCCTTGACAAACTAATTTATATGTTCCATATTAGGAAGCATTTTTTTGAAGGAGTCTTTATGCGCTACATAAGTAAAAAACTTCAGCAGCAGGCAGACTTACGGGCAGAGCAGCTTATCACTCAAGCTATATCAGCTGATCTTCAAGAAAATATTGACCGGCTAGGATCTCTGCTTAACAAATGTTCTGATGCGGTGATAAGAGAATTTACTTTTGGCCGGGAGCACATTACCAGATGCGCGCTGTTGTACTTTGACGGGCTGGCTGATAAAGCTGAAATCGAGAACCATCTGCTTAAATCCTTGCTGCTGGAGTTAGGAATGCTGGAAGAAACCCCCCCTCTTGACCAGGTCGATCGCCTGCAGTCCATAAAAGAGCGAGTCTTATCTCTGTCCCAAATGATGTTCCTGACTACCCTGGAGGAAGTATGTCATCACATGAATTCGGGGGACGCGGTGCTGCTCCTGGATGGCTCCAATCAAGGATTAGCGGCTGGAACCCGTTTCTGGCAGAGCCGGGCTATACAGACACCTGAAAATGAATTAACCATCCAGGGACCCAAAGATGGGTTTAACGAAACCCTGCATTTTAATACTGCGCTGATAAGACGCCGACTGAAATCAACCCAGCTCAAAACAGAAATTTTAATACTGGGCAGGATAAGCAAAACTGATATTATGCTCAGCTATATTGAAAACATTGCTCCCCAGAGTTTGATAGATGAGGTAAAAGCCCGTCTATCTAATATAGACATTGACGGAATACTGGATACTGGCTATCTTGAAGAATTTCTGGCCGACATCAGATCGACCATTTTTTCCCAGGTGGAGTATACGGAGCGACCGGATCGGGTCTGCGGACACCTGCTGGAGGGTGGGATATGTATTATGGTGGATGGTTCACCTTCAGCTTTGATGGCTCCAATTACATTTCCCCAGTTCATGATATCATCTGAAGATTATTATCAGGGATTTATCGTCGGTTCGCTATATCGTTTTTTACGTTTCCTGGCCTTTTTTGCCGCTTTGCTGCTGCCGTCTCTTTATGTAGCCATTATATCTTATCATCATGAAATGATTCCTACCACCCTCTATTTAACTATCGCTTCAACCCGGGAGGGGGTTCCCTTTCCTGCCGTAGTTGAAGCTTTAATGCTAGAGTTGACTTTTGAACTGCTGAGAGAAGCAGGTTTAAGGCTGCCCCGAGCCATAGGCCCGGCGGTAAGCATAGTAGGGGCCTTAATAATAGGCGATGCAGCAGTAAAAGCAGGGCTGGTTTCTTCCCTTATGGTTGTAGTAGTAGCTTTTACAGGTATTGCCTCATTTGTAATACCTGCCTACAATGCCAGTGTTATAACCCGGGTAGCACGGTTTGGTATACTTGTCGCTGCTGGAATTCTTGGTTTACCGGGAATAATAATGGCCCTGCTGATTATGCTAATTAGAATGGAGAATATTGAGTCCCTGGGCAAACCGTATTTGTCACCCCTTTCCCCTATCAATCTGGCCCAGATTTCTGATGTCCTGGTTCGCCGTCCCTGGGTGATGAATACCCGGCGGTCGTATACTCCAGGAATGAATAATCAAAGACGGCAATCGTCAGAGAGCGAGGGCTAGCGATGGCCAGGAAGATTATCATCTGCATCCTTCTGATCTTAAGTATAATTCTTTCGGGGTGTTACGATGAAATAGAAGTCAACCAAACTTCAGTAGTTATTGCACATGGCTGGGATTTGAATGGACAAAGCAAGATCCTATCGGCTCAATTAGCACTCCCTCCCCCCCGGGAGGGACAGCCAGAGCCCGGGCCCAAATTTCAGGTAGTGTCAGCTGCTGCATCTACTTTTGCCGAAGCGGGCAGAAGATTATCTCTTTCCCTGCCCCGCTTACCTCTGTGGTCTATGGCTGATACTATTATAATAAGTGAAAAACTGGCTCGTGAGGATACTGGCTTGTTTGTTGACCTTGCTGCGCGCAATCCCAGGATTCGCTATAATGTATCTTTGTTCCTATCCAGAGGATCTTCACCGGAAGACATTTTTAATATAGAAGTCCCCCCGGAGAATTATTCGGGAACTGCTTTACAGAAGTTGATTGAAAACCAAACTGGCCAGGCCGGTATTTATTTCCCAGTTGATATGAAGGACTTCCTGTATAAATCATCCACTCCGGGTATAGAACCGATAATCCCTCAGATCATTATTGAAGGCCAGGACCAAAAGAAACTGACTCTGCAGGGTACTGCGGTGTTCAAGGATCGAAAAATGGTAGGCTCTCTCGATGAACGACAGACCCGGGGACTGGCCTTACTCAATCCGGGTGCAATCAAAAAAACCATATTCAACATTAAATGCTCGTTCAGCAACGAAGAAGGAGAAAATGAACCGGTTAATATCTCTGAAATAGTAGCCCTGGAATTAACCTCTTATCAAACCAGGGTAAAACCAGTAATAAATGGAGAAAGTATAATAATGGAAATAACCATAGAGGCCCAAGGCAATCTTATCGAAGATAATAGTATGCAGGAACTGGGCCATCAGGAAAGAGTAAGAAAAATGGAACTTGCAGCAAATCAGGCTTTGGCCATGGAGGTACAAAGCTGTATAGACCAGGCCCAAGCTTTAGAGAGTGATATATTGGGCTGGGGACAAACTATTAACCGTAGCTATCCCCGGACCTGGCAGCAAATATCCTCAATGTGGCCCGAAATATTCGTGGGGGTAAAAAGTGATATCGAGGTTAATTATACCCTTAATAGTATTTACCGGCTAAGAAATCCATTTGAATTCAATTGATAATCCCCGTCTAACTTAGTTATTTAAGTAAACTGCAAAGGAGACCTTGTATATGATATGGCTTTTAATTATTCTGATCAGCGGAATAATCCTGCTGGAGACACCGGCGCTGGTTAAAGAGCATGCTTACAATGAATTGATCGTATTTACAGTTTTCTTAATTGCCGGTATATACCTGGCTATGGTGCAGTTATATGACCTGCCCCTTTATAATGCCATTCCTGAATGGGCAGCTGTACTTCAATTACGATAATTATTGAGCTGTAATTCAGCGAACAATACAAAGACCATCCTTTATTAAAGCGAGGAATTATTAAATGAAAAGGGGGAGGTACCCAAATGCCGCAGATAAATAATAATCAGATATTCAGTATATTATTTCTGTCTATAGCACCCTGTTATTTTGTGTTTTGACCTAATCTGCTGGCAGAAGTTTCTGCCAATAACGGCTGGTTGATAGTACTGGTCACCTTTTTTCCAGGGCTGCTGCTTATCTATGTACATACCAATCTGCTAAAGAAGAGCTCCCAGCCCTTTCCCCTGATGATGGAAGAGCATTTGGGCCGTTTTGCAGGCGTGGTATTAGGATTAAGCTATGTCATTGTTTTCCTGATCCTGGCCTCATTCTACCTGCGCTTTTTTATGGAATTCCTAAAAAATACTATACTTATCGATACCCCAGTAGGCCTGGTATTATTGGCCCTATTGATACCTGGTGCGTATGCTGTTCGCAGCGGTATAGAAGTGTTTGCCCGAATCAGCGAAGTAATCTTGGTGGTATTCGTGCCACTAGCAATACTATTGCTTGTCTCCGCAGCAACTGAGCAACCAGATATAAAGAACTTAATGCCGGTTGCTTTTATCAGCCCCCACGATTTAGGCTATGCTGTTTATTTGAACATATGGCATTTTGCCAACATCATAATTATCCTTACTCTGGCTTATTTTTCCAATGACCGTCGTAATATTACCCAGACTCTTTTCAAATCCTTGGTAACACTGGTACTATTCTTAACCGCTGCCATAGCAATATCCACCATAACGCTGGGTGCTGCCCTCTCTTCGGTTTCAACCTTTCCGTTGTTTGAAATTGCTCGTTCCGTATCGTATGCAGGTTTTATTAGAAATACTGAACCGGTGTTTGTATCTACTTTCATGGTCGGAATTTTCGTTGCCGTTACCACATTCTGGATGTTGAGCTGCTACTGCACGCAGCAGATTTTTCGTCTGAAAGATTATAGGTTTCTGGTTGGTCCAACTGCCATAATTATCGGCTATGGCGGAGTTCTAATCAGTCCCAATACTTATATAGTATTTAGCATCCTGGAATATGTAGCACCTCTCTTATTCGGTTTCTTCTTTGTAATCATTCCAGTTCTTTTTTATATACTGCTGCTGTTCAAGGGTACATCCAGGCAGACAGCTGGCACCGGCCTGCAGCCTCCGGAAGCCTGAGCCTGGCAGACAAATACTGTCTTTATCCCTGTCCCTGGAAATAAATGCTGAGACAGGCGGAAGTACCGCCTTCAGTCCAATAAACAAGCCGAATATATCTTAGAAAAAAATCAGGAACGAGTATCATCATCTGTCCGGCCGCAACGAGATTGTTACTGCTGACTGATTCCAGCCAGTTAATCCCATTCGGACTTAAGTCTATTCGAGCCATGGCGGCTGAAGCACTCTGGTTTAAAACACAAAAGGAATAGGTAGTCAGGTTTAACACATCCTGTATTCCTGATGCCTTAACTTCCGGTCCAGCAACGACCTCTTCCATAATATCCCGGCTTATTCTTTTAAACTCAAAATCACCCGTTACCCTTACCGGGTCGATAATTTTTTTAACGACGCTTGCAGCATTAATGTTCAGTCTTCCCCGAGCATCAGAGTAATACCTGGCTATAGGGAAAACCCGCCTGAAGACCACATTTGATATCCAAAGGGTTCCAATTTCTTTGGTCCCCACTTCTACATACGCATATTCCATATCGGCCGGCACCGTCAGCAGGCCGCAATAATAATCTTTCCCCGGCTGGAGTATAAAATTCAAACAGCTGTATAAAAACCGATTGGCAGAATGGCTGATAAAATTAACTTTAATGGTAGCCGTAAATTGATTATGCGCCTTGAAAATTGCTCCTACTTCCCATACCTGTTTTTCATAAACTGCGATACTATAAGAACGCTGCTGACATATACTGGCCAGATGATTTGGTGACCGGTTCTTTATTTTTATACTAAACTTCAGGTCATGCTCTTCTTCCCAGCACAAAGCAGCAGTCTTACTCTCTCTGCCCTTCTGCCATCCAGCCGGAAAGTCTCCTGCGGTGTTGGCATACCTGAAATGGTGATTAAAAACCTGATTTTCGCTTTCCTCGTAACACGCTGGATCATAATACTCATTCTGTTTATCACCATGATCATAATATAATGAATCCATTGCTTTCCCTACCTCTTGAGCTGCCGCCATTATATGATACTGCTTAACAAATAGTCTCAGTTTCTATTGATAAGAGGTACACAGCAGCTTTCTATGTATACTATTCTCCCAGAACATATTTTGTTATAGACTAAAACCTTTCCGAATATATTTTTATTAATTCGCGGTTATTTTTTGCGGTTTTACAGGAGGTATAATATTGTTTCTGAAAAGCAATAAAATTCTGGTAACCGGAGCTGATGGTTTCCTGGGCTCACATTTAACTGAAGAACTGGTTAAATCGGGTCATAATATACGTGCTTTCGTTTTTTATAATTCCTTTAACTCCTGGGGTTGGTTGGATCATATACCTCAGTAGGTGCAGAATAAGCTTGAAGTGTTTTCTTGAGATATTCGAGATCCTCATGGGGTTATTGAAGCCATGCAGGGTTGTAGTGTGGTTGTCCACCTGGCTGCTTTGATAGGCATCCCCTACTCTTACCATTCCCCCGATACTTATGTGGATACCAATGTCAAGGGAACCCTGAACATACTTCAAGCGGCCCGGAAACTGAAAGTGGAAAAAGTAGTTCACACTTCCAGCAGTGAAGTATATGGAACGGCCAGATACGTTCCCATAGATGAAGAACATCCCTTGCAGGGACAGTCACCCTACTCAGCTACCAAGATAGCTGCAGATCAGCTGGCTTACTCTTTTTATCAGTCATTTGATATACCGCTGGTGATTATTCGACCTTTCAACACTTATGGGCCCCGGCAGTCAGCCCGGGCAGTCATCCCTACCATAATCACCCAGATTGCCAGCGGGCAGCACCAAATTAAACTGGGCTCTGTTCACCCTACCAGAGATTTCAACTATATTGCTGATACGGTACGGGGATTTATCGCTGCAGCAGAATCGGACGCCTCGGTAGGTTCGGTAATAAATATTGGCGGCAGCTGTGAGATATCCATAGGCAAGCTGGTTGAACTCATAGCCGGTATCATGCAGGTAAAAGTTGAAATAGTGAGTGAACAGCAGCGACTGAGACCGGAAAAAAGTGAAGTACAGCGTTTATGGGCCGACAACCGCAAGGCCCGGGAGTTAATGGGTTGGGTACCTGAATTCGCAGGTCTGGATGGACTGCAGCGAGGCCTGGAACATACCATCGAGTGGTTCCGTGATCCCGATAATTTGAGTAAATACCGCAGCAGCAGGTATAACTTATGAAAAATGAATTCAACCCGGCTGCCGTTATAAAAGCCCTGCAAAATGTTCTGCCCCCAGGCGGCAATGTTATTGCCCTGCATGAGCCGTATTTTCATGGCAGCGAATACTCATATATCAAGGAATGCCTGGATAGCGGCTGGATATCATCCAGCGGGAAGTATGTGGATAGCCTGGAAAGCCAGCTGAGCGAATATACCGGAACTTCCTATGCCCTGTCAAAATTCATCCATACACCTAAACCAACTGCTGGCCTGTTCAGGAGGTATCATGTACGAAATCTTAATAAATGACCGTATAGTAGGAAATAATCATCCCTGCTTCATAATTGCAGAAGCCGGTGTTAACCACAATGGCAGTCTGGAGCTGGCCTTGCGCCTGGTGGATACTGCTGTGTCTGCCGGGGCGGACGGAGTGAAATTTCAGTTGTATCGATCTGAAGAGCAGGTATCTCATGTAGCTCACACTGCTGTTTATCAGAATAAACAAACCCCAAGCAGCAGCATTCTCGAAATG
>CAZBKS010000037.1:0-10250 GCA_964492475.1 uncultured Syntrophomonas sp.
ACTGTCTTCGATGATATAGAACCTGATCTCATCCTTACTCCACTCCTGGTTCTTAATGATCATCCCTGGTTGAATACACATTAACCTGGAGGCGAATTGATCTTTTCCGTCTATATAATCTGGGGGCAGCAGTCCGGCAGCCGCAAGCAGGTAATATCTCTCCGGAAAAAGCGTGAAAAACAATTCGTTCATCAGTACTCCCAAGGTGAATGCGATATCCCCCTTCTCATCAATAATACTTCCTGAAGTCTGCCTGATAATTACCTCCAGCATATTTCTATGGGTATAATCGCGCTCAGGTATGGATTGGGATGATAAGTCAGTATAAGTATACTGCTGGTCACTTAGATTGATTTCTCCTACAAAAGAAGAATATCCCTTAATCTGTGCGGTAATATCGGCTGGCAGCATACAGCGTGTCAATCTCCAATTACCAACATTTTCGGTTGTGATTGATTTGTTTTTCATTTCCCTATTCAGATCGAGGCGGGATATCAGATACTGCCGGGCTGACCGGTATGCCATCGGCCTATAACTGACTGATGGGTCAATAAAATTCACTTTAATTATAGCTTTATGGTCATCAATGCTGGCAATGCGGTATAGTTTACCCTTAAAAGCATGAAACTGCCCGGGAAGATAAGTCTGGTATACCAGCCCGGCTGGGATTTCATCGATGATCCTGTCCGCTTCATCTACTATCTTAAAAACCCGCACCCAGGCAGGCAGCAGGTTAAGCCTGCCCATTCCTACCAATCCATATTCAAATGTCTCGATAAACTTTCCTCCCCGGGAATCGAAAGTGTTTATTATTCTGGTCTGCAGATAATTGGCGTAATCAATTTGATTGCCAAAAATCTTTTGAAAAAGCCTGATCAGTAGTTCCTTAACCGGATAGCCGGGCTGGTCCTGACTATCTAGCAGTTCATTCAGTTCGCTTTCACTCACCGAGGAAGCCTGCAGCCTCTTCCACAGAAGCAAAGCTTTAGCAGCATCCGATTCCGGCACGGCAGGTGCCCATGATGTCAAATAATGATCGGCCTGCAGGAAGAAGTCGATATTGGCCGCCATATAATCACGCAGCAAATATGGAGGTGAAACTATATGTACAAAACACGTCTCTCTTCCTCTTGACCAGCAGTCCTGCAGAGCTTTTATCAGATTAAACTCGCTATCTCTGATTATAATAACTGACGAGTTTTCTACCGGCAGCATCCAGGTTTTATCATAATTAATAAAGAACTTATCAATGGTTGTGGACTGACTCTCGTTAAGTCCAAAACGGTTGAGGGTAAAGCGTTCATTTCTTAACTCCTCAATATACTCGTTCCAGGGCTGCTGCTGCTGTCTCACCAGGCAAATCTTTTGAATACCTGCTCTTACTGAAGGTAAGCCCAGGATAATCTCTTCGCCGGCAAAGGCCCTGGTTAACTGAGGGAGGATACGATTCTGCAAATCCTCTTTCCCTTCAGAACGCCATACAATGTAATATAAGCGGGCGGCACAAGGTAAGCCGGCGTAGAACTCGGTGATCGATGTCTTAAGAGATTCACGCAGCCATGGCTCCCGTCCCTGATAGGCCTTGGAAAAAATAATATACTGTACTTTTACCTCACTTACATCTCTAATTGAACGCATAAGTGATTGGACCGCCAATACCTGGTCGGCTGCCAGCCCGAAACCTTCCGGCATCATGACCACATTTAACTTTTTCATCCATGATTTATCTAGTTTAAACCACTCGTGATATCGCCATAATCCATCCATAGCCACCACCAGAATGTCCGGCTCATGTTTGCTTTCCAAATACTGTTCATAGCTCATGATCTTCCATATGGATTCAAGTCCGCCGCATTGATTAATGCCTTCCTGTATCCATTCTACCGTTTCATCAATATCTTCACGTTCTTTTAGTATTACCAGTACCTTTCTCCCATCCACCAGACAGTCGATTATGGCAGTAAAAATAAATGGTGCAGCATCCAAATGGACAGCATCTGAAAGCAGTATACTCTCTCCCCGGGCCAGATGATCCAGGGCATTGCAATAAACATTGCAGTCCATATTATAATCCCGTTTAGTTACTTCCCTCTTTCGAAGTGATTGGCAGCAGGTCTTCATGCTGCCTGACCCATCACATGTCAATGGATTCCTTTCAGGCACCGGTTTGCTTTCACTTTCTATTACCTGCGCGCTCAAAACCCGCTCCGGCCAAATATCCTGGTATTCCTCCCATAGTTTCTGATACTGGCCTATGGTTCTGGCCCTGGCATCCTCACCAGAGATATCATAATCCAGTTCAGGTCTTCGTTCCCCCCCAAGAAATAAAGCAATTTCTGCCAGCACAATAAAGGGAATAACGGGCAGCGCGGGCAGAATATCCGAGATATTGTTCATAGCAGAAATGGAGCAGCTGAACAACAATATTATTAGCATTAAAAAAGGTATCAGAATCGTCCAGGCAAAGAACACGGCTGGATAAATCCACTCCGGTTTCAAGAACACCTCTTTCCCGGGGATATAGGAATAGGCCAGGGAAACGCTATGGGGCTCCCCTGCGCTGGCCTTTGCACCCCACATTTTTTCCGGATTAATACCCAGAGACGATAAGAGTGACGATATTTTGCCCCTTATTTTTTTAAATCTCCTGAGCCATATCAGGGTATAATTTAAGGCTAAACCCATCAGCTTGATTAAAACAAAGGTGATCAGAATAACCCCATTGGTAACAATGATGACGGCTGAGGTAAATAGTTCCTGCAGTCCTGGCACCCACTGCTGTATATAAAGCATTAGTTTATTAATTAATGATGAATGGCAGACGGAGTGCAAGTATAACACGGTAATCGCGAAAAGCAATGCCAAAATTGGACTCCAAAATTGTTGATAGCGCAGCTTACGGGGAAGATTGGATTTCCATTGAAAAAAACCGAGCAATAAAAATGCCAGGATAAGCAATATAACAAGTTTCACTGGTATCATATCGTATACACCTGATCCCTTTCCAAGGTTATGTGCAGCTCATCCTTTTTAAACGGTTTCAACTGAATATCCTCTTCAACCCCACCAATCTTAACTTTTACATGCTGATTATTCAGTTCCGGGTAAAGCAGCATTCTAAGCATCACCGGCGAATAAAGATGGCTGTGATATATATCTTCATTCAGGTTGAATTTCTGTTCGATAATTAAACCCAGATTCTTAAGATCGCATACCCCGGAACCCATATCCCAGTACTGTTCTGCTCCTTGTGGAACTGCACTCCGTAAAAAAGATTCTACGAGTCCTTTTTGATGATTAAGCTGTTTCCTATGATATCGCAGCAGGCGGGTTTCCCGACTTAGCGACTGCAGTTTTTCATGGGCGCTGGATAATGTTTTATTAAGACGGAACACATGATATATCTGGTTAAGATAAGCTTTGCATTTTAAGGCCGTCTCCTTCTGCCGCCGTATTAGTTCATCAGCTTTATCCCTGGTTTTGCGGACAGTATCGCCGATGGGCTTGAAAACCTGCCTTTTTGATACAAATATCAATAATGTCAGCCCGGCTGTTGTCAAAAGCATACTTATGATAAATTTCATCCCATTTGATTGCCAGTCCATTCCATATAATCCGGGTATAAATGCTAAAAAAAGCGTCAGGAAAGCAGCTGCGCAACATACCGCCATCACCTTCCAACCGGGTCTGGTTTCCAGTAAATAAGAAAACCCGGGTGATATCTGTTTTTTATATCGGTCCCACTCTTCTTCCGGATCTAAAAGCATGATCCGATTTCGTGACAATTGATTCTTTAAATCAGACCGTTGTCTATCCAGCTGTTTCAGATAATCATCCACCCGGGAAATCTGAATCTCCGCTTCCGGTGTTCCCAATTTCTGTGTCTGGTTTAACGCCTGAGCATCTTCCCAGGTGGAATCAAGTACTTCTTCTCCTGTACGTTGGAGATGGTTAGCAACCTGATCCATAAAATTATCCCACAAGCTGAAATCAGCTGGATTCCGAGTCTGACTTATAGAAATATCAGCGACCGGTTCTTCCATGGATTTGCTTATCGGGTTGGTATAATCGCCCTGTTCTTCAAACCAGGGCAAAGAAACTTTTTCAACCTGCATCAGCTTGGTCTCTATCCTTTTCTCCGCTTCCCCCAAACACAGCAGATACTCACTTAAGTAAGCATCGAAATTGCCATTTAACTGGATTTCGACCTGGTAGATGTTTCCTTCCGCAAGCCGCCCCAGAATAGAATTTTTTACATTATTGACCGATGCATTTATAAATAATATTAATACTGCCAGTTCGATCAAGGCGCGGTTCCTTTTATGATTTGATTTGAGTTCAGCCTGCAGACGGAGTAATCTGGTGTCAGAAATGCTTCCTGCCAGACCCACCCTATTCTTAAGAATGTCTTTGAATATGGAGGAGGGATAAAAACTATCCAGCTTATTGGATAAAGGAGGTTTAAGCATTTTAGCCAGAGCATCTTTGAATTCAAGTGCTATTCCCCGCAGGGTATCCTCGGGTATCATATCCCAGACTGTGTTTACACTGGAGTTATCCTGATACAGCTTGATTTTCTTTTCTATTATGGCGTCTACAACACTTACAACCTTCTGGCTCCTGGCCTGAAGATCCATAAGAAATTCAGGATCAGGCTGCTGCAGCAGTCCGGCCAGGTTCAAATTAACCGGATCTCCCCAATTTTGATCGAGCATGGAACACTCATCCGCAGTGAAATAGAAAGACTCTTCACCGGCAGCCGGTTGCCTTAAATAACCAAAGCAATCCAGTTCCCATGCCATACGGCCTTCCATGGGATCAGACTGTCCGTTGTCCTTCGAAGGTTCGGAGTCCACCGCAATAACCCAGATACTGGCTGGTGGATATCCTTGGGAAGATACCGGTTTTATAAATCTTTCTTTAAGAAGCTGCAGCTGAGCCCCAAGATTTAAACGGTTCTCATGCCCGGGAGCAACCATGTCGATAACAAAAACGACCTGCCAGTCCCGTATATTATGCTGCTCCAGATGATAATACACTTTTTCAGCCAGCAAATGATTAACCCCGGTTATGCTGTTGATTTCCGAAAGTATCTTAAACTGATCCCTGGCCTGTAAATGATAGAAAAAAGGTTCCACCATCTGCCAGTCCCTCAGTGAACTATGTAAATTAATAATAAAACTTAACATTCACCGGCCTTCTTTCCATGTGAAAAATCATTCTTACCCGGCGGAACTCGTGAAGAAATCAATGCCTGCTTCCCCCTGAAGACTACTGCTGTCATCAACCGGGATATGAAAATACACCCGCGTACATTTTTACAGCATGGATCATATCCCTTGGGGAATCGCCTGGGCCAGAAGAGCCCTTTATCCAAGCTTGGCCGGTGACCACTTAAAGTCCGGAGCCATTCTGTTTAAGGCATTTTCAATGCTGTTTACCCAGGAGTTGTATACCATGGAATCACGATCCGCCTCCTGTTGAATCGATGATTCGGTCCATAGACGCATAATCAGGCGGGCTGCTTCCTTTTTAGCTGCAGTTGTTTTATGCCGGCCGAAGACCAAGATATAGTAATGTTCGATTTCCTCCAATAGTTTTTTCAAAAGACGATCCGCCACCGCAGGCAGACTTTCGTCTCCCTGACCATCTTCGGGTAAAATGAACATAACATCCAGAATATTATTTATTAATGGATTGTTTTTTACCCGGACATTTGTAGCACCAGATACAAACCTATGCTCCAGGGTTTCCAGACGTTGATTGGTATCTATCTCCCGGTACTCGGCTGCTCTTGCCAGCACAGATTCAACTATCCCGGGATTGAAACCCAGCGCTTTATGCAGTTCAGATACATAGCCCTTAACCGGCCTGTCTCCGATTAAAACCAGACTGCTGCTGTCTTCATCCCGGTACTGATAAACCCAGTTTTCCTGGTCTTTCACAACCTGCAGCCAGTCATATATGATTCCCAGTATAAAAGTCTGGTCGATTTTATCCCTATCTCTTTGTACTTCTATGTCATTGATGTCCGGCATAAAAGCCGGCAGGTGCCAGCGTTTATCCAGATGAGGGGTTACTTCTCTCTCTCCGCCTTCATTAACCAGTCGATTAACCAGGGTTTTGTAGGCTTTATAATAGGGGCCTGCTTCCTGACTATGGGTTTCGGTTCTGTTCTCCGCTGCAAATTTAGGAAAATCCTCTACCTGCAGACCATAATGGGATCGATAACAGATAATTTCATACGGTGAAAAAGCCGGATCAATGATTTCATGTCCTCCAAAAATATCCAGTTTGCTATTGTCATTAAGGTTTTTGATACTGTCCGGATTAATTCCCCAGTAAACCAGTTCACGTGCTCCATTAACTCTGGGGATAAATGGTCGAGCCTGATTCAACAGCGGTTTGATTCGACTGGCCACATAGGTATCGAGTTCTGCAAACGGCAACCCACTCAGGGTCCCTTCTTCACGCAGGGCAGTAACGGCATCCATATCCAAACTGTCTGCAAACCGGCGTTTAAGTTCCCCGCTGCAGTAATCCAGCACATTTTCCCGGTATAGAGTTTCCACTTTTACAGGTTCTGTTCTCTCGCCCTTTAAATTCTGAATATAATTTGAATAGAAGCTCAGATAGATTTTTTCCGATATTTCACCGGGGATTAGATCAGCGATCAAATTGGGCCGCAGTTTTCCCCAAATACTTCCCATAGCAGAGCGGGCCGCCAGGATATAGTCCATGGTCGGATCATTTTTGTTCCCCAGCATTTCCTCAATAAGATTCAGTTCATTCAACAGGCTGTTGCGGGTATCCACCAACCCAGCGAAGAAACGCTCCCATTCCTCTGTCATACCTCTAACATCTTTTAACAGGGAGGCATAGACCATCTCCCGTAAATAGGACTGCTTGTAGTTTTGCAGTACCCGCAGCTGCTGCATGGATTTAGTGGCGTATTCCACGGTAAATTCTTTAAACTGGTTCTTAAACATGGCACCTACGAATCCCTGGTTGAGTGCCAGCCTTACCCTCTCTCCAGCCGACTCTATATGGCTGGTATCAGCCAGATTAAAAACACTGTCATATTTTTTAATCTTATCTTTCATCTGCCTGTTTTCGCTGCGAAGTTCCTGTACCATTTCTTCCAGTTTCCAGGCCAGTTGATAGAACATATATCGTACTGCTACGGGATGAACGGCTTCATCTTTTGAAAGCAGCCAGGTATTTAGCGAATGATTGCGAGATTCCTTTTTGCCGGTACTGAAGTTGTCCAAACCCAGCACCTGGTACATGACCACGGTTTTATATTCGGGGGCTTTTCTTTCTATCTCCTTCTGCAGAAAGAAGAGTGAATCCTCAACCCGGGATATCTCGGCAGCCGCCTTATTCTTTACGTTCAATTTCACTTCGTCCACTTTACACTGGGTTTCCAGTGCAGCCAGGTCTTCATCAGTATCCAGCAGGCTTCTTACATGTTCGTTTACGGCATCCAGGAACAAGTCAGCCTTGTATTCTCCCAGTACCCCTCGATCTCCAACTAACCTTACCTGCCGGATAATCTGTCTAATAAAGGCCTGAGCATTTTCCTCCTGCTCCAGGGCATTCAGGTTCTCCACATACCTTCTGCCCCGATCGGGTTTCTCCCGAACCATGCCATTTCTTAAATCGTTCTCATAGCTCAGCATTTCTTCCAGATATATCTTATCCAGCAAGAGCCATGAATCATCCAGACCGCTGACGGCCCATTTCAGCGCACAATAATTTACAATCTGTTCATAAGGATATATGAGCGTGCTTACACCTGAACCGCAATACATGTTCTTACCCTCTTGCCGGATCAGATCCCGGATCTGGTTGTCTTCCTGCGAAAATTGGCGATCACCAATCGGGCTTATCAGCTGTATATAGATGGACCTGGCCACCTGCATCATATAGCTGTCGTAGACACCGCGCAGATTCTCACCTGCCACATTCTCATAATCATACAGGAAACAGAAATCATAGGGCCTCTGTCGGGAAGTGATAGCGTGTCTTCTCCGTCCTTCAATATCTACCTGACCCGGCTTATACTCCAGGTCGATGGTGACACCGACCCGGGGATCCAGGAGTCCTCGAGCGGTACGGGTTATAGCATCCAGCTCTTTGATGGATGCATAGGCATTGGCACGAACCTGATTATGCTCGGTAGGGTCCAGCTTGCCGGTGTTGATCAGAATATCCGGCATGAGAAAAGCTCCCCTGATTAAAACCCGGTCCCAGCCAAAACGATTTTCCAGGATATCCCTTATATTCATGGCCACCTGCAGGAAAATACCGGACCCGGTCCCCCCCGCCAGTGAACTGACCACCAGCACCCTGACTCCGTGCTCAAGTGTATCTCCCTTTACCGGGAAAAGGCTATCCAGCTCCCTTTCCAGACCTGCCAATCCTCCAGCTTCCATAACCGATCGAAAAGCCAGCCGGGAACAGGCTCTGATCTGCCCTGCACCTTTTTCCAGGGTTTTTTCATAAAGAATCCGGTTTTCCGGAAACCATATCATTACACTGGGGTCACGATGCAGGTACTCACCCACGGACATACGTGTGCTGGTTTGAGTTAGCTTACCCCGGAGATGATTCATTGATTTTATGTCATTGACATCGGTATCAAATGCATGTACACCCACGCTGTCTTTTTTTAATTCAGGCACCCAATCATACACCATATCAACTACTCTGGAGCCCAGGCCCCCTAATCCTACCAGTAAAGTCGGTGCATTTACCATACTCTATTCCCCCCATTATGTGTTTCATTCATCTTCCGAGCGCTTGGTGTGTTTACCAAAAGGATTATATTATATACTTGAATTTCTCCCGGCTGACTCTTCTCTCAATCAATAATTCCTCACCGTCATTTAAAACCAGATCGCTCACCAGGTCTTCTTTAGCCAGCTTAATCCCACTGGAAAAAATCCGGGTGCCTTCTCCATCCAACTCATTCTCCAGGCTTTCCCGGGAAATTTTGATACAGCTTTTATTGGGCATGGCAATGAAGGTAAGTCCTGCTATAGCCAGGCTTTCGGGCCGGTAAGGCACCAGCCAGCGCTGGAACCAGCCCCCTGCCAGCCGCTCGGTAACCGGATTGCTGGCTGAACTGGGCCGGCCATTTAAAATAGATGTGGTTTCGTGATTAATAAAGGCCTCCTCCCGGGCAAAACGAGGTTTTCTAATAACTCCGTTTATATACCATAAAGCAATTATAAAGAGCAGTGGATATACTATCCAGGACCGGTATTTGACCCACCAGGGCAGATCTTCAATATATATGCTCAGGCTGTCCCGGACCTCTTCCCCGGATATCCGACCGGTAAGCACCACATCGGCGTCCAGATTGCCTACCGGAGTAAAGGCCATACCCAGGGCAGCAAGTTCAGGATGGATTTCGAAATGGTCCTTAACCGCCTCCACTTTGATTTTCGCTTCGGTGTTCACCTGCAGATTGTCCTTTATCTCTGTAAATTCACTCTCCGTCATGGGCCTGCCGTCTATAGTAGGGGTAATGCATATGGGATCAGCTTCATCCAGCTGATCCAGGCTCCCCCGCCATTCAGCCGGTTCGATTTTCAAACCCTATTTTCTTATGGGCTGATCTATAACGTCCAAGGAGGAGTATTTGCTGGCTTGATACCAGCCAGTAATGGTCATGGTAAACCTGGTATTTACCTTGCCTTTTTGTAAAGCAAAATTATCTGAAACAAAGCAGTTGCTGGCCGGGTCAACTCGCATGATGACACCAGGATGGTCATCAGTATCCATCACTACTTCTATGAGGCCGTTCAGCTGTGAAAGATCCAGAGTTTTTCCGTTGCTGGCATCAATAATCTCCACTCGCGCCTGGACATTATCGCCGGTAAAAGCAGTAGACGAATCTATCTTTACCGACTTATTGCTTTCCGTTTTATAAAAACCACAGTTAAAATCAACTGCGAGCTCAGCCAGGTATTTGATCTGTTCCTGCTGTGCGGAGATGTCCGCGGTGAATTCCAGCCGGTATTTGCCCGCCGGCATTGCCGCCGCCGGGTCCTGAATATGTATAATACGGCCAGCTACCCGATCAGTGCCGCCTACAGGTGTGCCAATCATGAAGGGGCCAGTTATCTGCAGGGGTTTATTGCTATCCATTTGAGCCTTTTGAAGCGATAGAGAAGGGTCTGCTCCTGATTGTCGAAGTATGGTAAAGCGTTTTACTGGAAAAGGAGAACTAAGTTCCACCG
>CAZBKS010000038.1:0-10222 GCA_964492475.1 uncultured Syntrophomonas sp.
CCCGAGGAGATGGAGGAAGAGCGGAGATTATGTTATGTAGGCATAACCCGGGCCAAGGACCGTTTATATCTGACCAATGCAGTATCTCGACTTCTTTATGGTTATGAGCGCAATAATCCGGCCTCACGCTTTGTAAAAGAAATCCCCCAGGAGCTCCTGGATGTTCCCGAAGAAGAAGTAGTTGAATCATATACTTTTTTCGAAGGTGATAAGGTAAGGCATAAGAAGTTTGGAATAGGAATAATCACCAGTCTTACTGAAAACGACCTGGTAGCAGTTATAGATTTCGAACGGGCCGGAATAAGGATGCTGCGTTTAGATATAGCCCCTTTGGAGAAAATATCATAAAAGACGGCGAAACAGATCGGATTTAACACAAATACCTTTTAATGAGAGGAGCAAGCATGAATCGGCCGGTCAGTGATATAGAAAAATTACGGGAAGAGCTTAGAATGCATGAATACCAGTACTATGTACTGGATGACCCTTTGATAAGCGATGCCGAATATGATCAACTCATGATAGAGCTCCGGAAGCTGGAAGATGCCCATCCGGAACTTCTAACCCCCGACTCTCCTACGCAAAGAGTTGGCGGGCAGGCCTTGGAAAGATTCGGAAGCATTGTTCATAGGGCCCCCCTGTTGAGTCTGGACAATGCTTTTTCCTATAAGGACTTACTGGACTTTGATCAGCGGTTAAAAAAAGAGCTGGATGAAGTTTCATATATGGCAGAACTTAAGATAGATGGTGTTTCTATTGCCCTGGTATATGAAAATGGACTACTAATCAATGCTGCCACTCGAGGCGATGGCTTCGTGGGTGAAGATGTAACCGCCAACATAAAGACTGTCAAAACCATTCCTTTAAAACTTAAAATTGCGTTGCCCCGGCTGGAAGTCAGGGGTGAAATCTATATGCCCAAAGGGGAATTCCTGAGGATTAATACCGAAAAAGAAGAAAAAGGCGAAAAGACTTTTGCCAATCCCCGCAATGCTGCAGCAGGTTCTTTAAGACAGCTGAATCCCCGGATTACGGCTGAGCGATCCCTGGCTTCATTTATTTATGACATATTACACATAGAAGGAAGAGAAGTATTAAGCCAGCAAGAGGCCCTGCAAACCCTGAGGGAGTTGGGCTTTAACGTTAACCCGCAGGCCAGGGTTTGTAAAGACATTGATGAGGTATTTGATTTTACCGGAGAATTAGCAGTAGGAAGACATGATCTTCCTTATGAAATCGATGGGGTGGTAGTGAAGTTGAACCCCTATGATGGACGTTCATTAATGGGGCAAACCATCCGCAGTCCTCGTTGGGCTATTGCCTATAAATTTCCGGCAGAAGAAAAAGAAACCCGGCTGCTGGCGGTCGAAGTGAATGTAGGTCGAACCGGCATTATTGCTCCTACAGCCATACTGGAACCGGTGTTTATCGCTGGTACTACGGTGAGTCGGGCCAGTATGCATAATTTTGACCAGGTGGCGGAAAAAGATATTCGTATCGGAGACCGGGTTCTAATCCATAAGGCCGGGGATATTATTCCGGAAATAATCAAGTCTCTTCCCGAGCAACGCGGCGGGGAGGAGAAAATTATCATACCGCCAGTTGATTGCCCGGCTTGCGGCAGCGGCGTGGTAAGGCTGGATGGAGAAGTGGCCTACCGCTGTGAAAATATCAATTGTCCAGCCCGGCTAAAGGAGAGCTTAATCTTTTTTGCATCCCGGGGGGCTATGGATATCGAAGGGATGGGACCAGCCATTGTTGAACAACTGGTAAACAGCGGGCTGGTAAACAAGGTGGCTGATCTATATAATCTGGATATAGAGCAGGTAATTGCTCTGGATAGAATGGGAAGTAAGTCAGCTCAGAATCTGCTGCAGGCTATAGAAGACAGCAAAAAGCGGCCTTTACACAGATTAATCACTGCCCTGGGAATCAGGCATATAGGGGCCAAGAGCGCCAGGATACTTACTCAACATATAACTGATATCGATGGTTTTTTTGAGGCGAGTGAAGAAGAGCTGGCCCAGATACCGGAAATAGGGCCGATTATGGCAGACAGTATCGTGAAGTTTTTTGCTGAGCCGCTCAATCAGAAGACGATTGCCCTTCTTAAACACAAGGGGGTTAACACCCGGGAAGAAAAGCTGGCTCAGAGAGAGCTGCCTCTGACGGGTAAAACTTTTGTTCTTACGGGTACATTGCAGACCATGACCCGAAGCCAGGCAGGTGAAGCGATTGAAAAGCTGGGTGGGAAAGTTAGCGGCAGTGTGAGCAAAAAAACCGATTACGTTGTAGCTGGTGAATCCCCGGGTAGCAAATATGATAAAGCGGTAGAACTGGGGGTCAGCATCCTGGACGAATCCCAATTCCTCAATAAATTGGGAACTGGTAAGCAATTTAAATAAAAGGTTAGGTACCAGGCACCAGACTTGTGGTAAAATATTTAGTTAAGCAAATGGCTTTTTGGTATAATATTTCACATGGGTCTTTTAATTGACAGGGAGGTAATGACATGGCTCTAAGTATACAGGAGGTGCAGCATGTGGCACTTCTAGCCCGGCTGAATTTAAGGGAAGATGAAAAGGAAAAATATGCTGAACAGCTGGGTTCCATTTTGCAATACGCTGACAAGTTAAACGAACTCGATACCGAGGGGGTAGAACCCCTGGATCATATACTGCCGGTATTCAATGTATTCCGGGAGGATAAGATAACTCCTGGGCCAGCCAGGGAGGAAATACTTGCCAATGCTCCTCTGGTAGAAGAAGGACAATATAGAGTTCCAAAAATAATTTAAGGGGTGCTTGCGGGTGGATTTATATGAATTAACGCTGCATGAACTGCAGGAACAATTACATAATAAACAGGTTTCGTCTGAAGAAATAGTCAAGTCGGTATTTGGTCGTATAAAAGAGGTGGAAGATAAGCTCCAGGCTTTTATAACCCTGGATGAAGAGGGCGCTCTGGACAGGGCCCGGAAGTGTGATGCCAGGGGTGATTTTCCCAGTATAATGGGTATACCCTACGGTTTAAAAGATATTATTTGTTCCCAGGGAATAAGGACTACCTGTGGATCGAAAATCCTGGAAAATTTTGTGCCATTTTATGATGCCACGGTTGCCTCCCGGCTCAAGGAATCCGGAGGAGTCCTGGTAGGTAAACTCAACATGGATGAGTTTGCCATGGGTTCATCCACCGAGCAATCGGCGTTTTTCCCCACCAGAAACCCCTGGGATTTGGAAAGGGTTCCGGGGGGGTCTTCAGGAGGGTCAGCCGCAGCGGTGGCCGCCTGTGAAATACCCTTTGCCCTGGGAACTGATACCGGAGGATCTATCCGGCAGCCGGCTTCATTTTGCGGGGTAGTGGGAATCAAACCAACTTATGGGCGGGTTTCCCGTTACGGTGTGGTTGCCTATGCTTCATCCCTGGACCAGGTGGGTGTCTTCAGTCGACAGGTCAGAGACTGTGCCCTGGTATTAAATATAATAGCGGGAAGGGATCACCTGGATTCCACCTGTGTTGATATAGAAAAACCTGATTATACAGAGTTTTTAAAAGATGATATCAAAGGTTTAAAAATAGCCTATCCCCGGGAGTATTTCCAGGAGGGAATAGAACAGGGGATAAAGGATACGGTTAAGAAAGCGCTGCTAAAGTACGAAGAACTTGGTGCTGTAGTTGAAGAAGTATCGCTTCCCCATAGTGAATATGCTCTGCCTGCTTACTATCTGGTAGCTACCGCCGAGGCCAGTGCCAATCTGGCCAGGTTTGATGGAGTAAGATACGGCAGGCGCGATTTCGAAGCGGAAAATGTGATACAGATGTTTTCATCCACCCGGGCGGCCGGTTTTGGAGATGATGTTAAAAGGAGAATCATGCTGGGCACCTACGCTTTGAGTTCTGGTTATTATGATGCATATTATCTTAAAGCCCTGAAAGTAAGAAGGTTGATTAAAAACGATTTTGATAAAGTATTCAAGGATTTTGATCTGATAGTCTCCCCGACCACTCCAACCACGGCTTTTAAGCTGGGTGAGCAGACCGGAGACCCACTTACTCTGTATATGAATGATATTTTAACGGTACCTATAAATATGGCCGGGCTGCCGGGTATGTCCATACCCTGTGGCTTCGTAGAGGGTCTGCCGGTTGGTATGCAGTTAATCGGGAAACCATTTGATGAGGGAACCTTGATAGGGGCCGCCCATGCCTTTGAGCAGAATACTGACTATCATGCTGCCAAACCGGATGCGGGGGTGATGTAAGATGAGTAAAGACTTTGAGACCGTTATTGGCCTGGAAGTTCACGTAGAGCTAAAAACCAGGAGTAAAATATTTTGCAGCTGTACCAATGAATTCGGCGCGCAGCCCAATACTAACGTCTGTCCTATCTGTTCGGGGTTTCCCGGCATGCTTCCGGTTCTGAACGAGCAGGTGGTAGACTATGCTATTAGGTCGGGGCTGGCATTAAACTGCGAGATAGCTGATTACTGTAAATTTGATCGTAAAAATTACTTTTACCCGGATCTTCCCAAGGCTTATCAGATATCCCAATATGATCTGCCTATATGTAAAAAAGGCTACCTCGATATTGAGGTTAATGGGGAAAAGAAACGGATTGGGATAACTCGCGCCCATTTAGAGGAAGATGCCGGGAAATTGGTGCATCAGGGAACGATAAGCTCCACTACCTTTTCCCTGGTAGATTTAAACCGGTCTGGAGTACCATTGCTGGAAATCGTATCCGAGCCTGACCTGCGCAGTTCGCAGGAGGCTCGGGCCTATATGGAGAAATTGCGGTCCCTGCTGCTGTTTGCGGGAGTCTCAGATTGTAAAATGGAAGAAGGGTCGTTGAGATGTGATGCGAATGTATCAGTCCGTCCTTACGGCCGGAAAGAATTGGGTACCAGAGCTGAAATAAAGAATTTAAACTCCTTCAAAGCCATGGAAAAGGCTATTGAGTACGAAGTGCGCCGGCAGATCGAAGCGATTGAAGACGGAGAGGAGATAGTTCAGGAAACCCGTACCTGGGAGGAAGAACGGCAGATTACTCGTTCCATGCGCTCCAAAGAAGAAGCTCACGATTATCGCTATTTTCCAGAACCTGATTTACCTCCTTTAAGGATTAGCCGGGAGTGGGTGGAAAAAATTCGCCAAAGTCTGCCTGAAATGCCAGAGAAGGCTAGAGAAAGGCTCATGAGAGAATATGGTCTTTCAGAATACGACACCAACCTGCTGACCCTGACTCCTAATTACTTGGCGTTTTTTGATGAATGTACTTTATACTATAAAGATGGCAAAATCATATCCAACTGGATAATGGGAGAATTGAACAAGTTATTGAACCAGCAGAACCTGGACATATCTGAATGCAGGGTCAAGCCTGCTGCTCTGGCTGATATGTTGAAGCTTATTGATGAGGGCAGGATAAGCGGCAAAATGGCCAAAGATGTTTTTGAAGCCATGTTCGAAACTGGGATCGATCCGGAGCAGATTATTAAGGAAAAGGGTATGGAGCAGATTTCGGATGAAGCTACCCTGGGGATGATAATTCAAGAGGTTATTGATAAGAATCCCGGGGTGGTTGACGATTACCGGAATGGCAAGAAAAAAGCCACCGGGTTTCTAGTAGGGCAGGTTATGCAGGCTACCAAGGGACAGGCTAATCCGGCTCTGGTTAATAAAATCCTGGCCGAAAAACTGAACTAATGATAAGATATTTGAATTAGCTTGCAGTATCATTATGCTGTTCTATTTTTACAACTGTGATAGAATAATAAAGTGAAATTTTTCACTGCCCTTTTAGGGAAAGGAGTTTGAAATATGAATTTTGATTGGTCTAATGACTGGTTTAGGAAAGAGGGAGCCCAAATATATATTGTAGATACCACCTTGCGGGATGGGGAGCAGACGGCAGGGGTGGTATTTGCCAATGCTGAAAAAATAAGAATAGCCAAATATCTCGACCAAATGGGAATTGACCAAATAGAGGCCGGTATTCCGGTCATGGGTGGATTTGAAAAAGAATGCATTAAACAGATTGTGAATATGGGCCTTAAAGCCAGCATAATGGCCTGGAATAGAGCAGTCATATCTGACATAGAACAATCTATATGCTGTGGAGTAGATGCGGTAGCAATATCGATATCTACCTCTGATATCCATATCCAGCATAAGCTGCAGACCACCCATGAAGATGTCTTGAGAAGGATGTCCGATGCAACCAAGTTTGCTAAAGATAATAATTTATACGTATCTGTTAATGCTGAGGATGCCTCTCGCTCCAGCATCGAGTTTCTTACCGAGTTCGCTCTGACAGCCAAGCATGCTGGCGCCGATCGGCTGCGCTTTTGTGATACCGTGGGAACCCTGACTCCGTTGAATACTTACCGCTATATCAAAACATTGAAAGATGTCACCGGTCTGGATATAGAGATGCATACCCACAATGATTTCGGCATGGCTACTGCCAATGCTCTAGCTGGAGTTTATGCAGGGGCTAATTATGTAGGAGTAACTATTAACGGTCTGGGTGAAAGAGCGGGTAATACCTGTCTGCAGGAAATGATTATGGTAATCAAATATCTGCTTAATATGGACTTGAAATATGATACCACCCTGTTTAGGGAAGTTGCAGAATACGTAGCTGCAGCCTCCGGTCGGGAACTGCCGGTTAACAAGCCCATTGTCGGCCTGAATATTTTTGCCCATGAGTCGGGAATCCATGGAGACGGGGTGCTAAAAAATCCTTTAACCTATGAAGTGTTCAGCCCCGAAGAAGTCGGGTTGGAAAGACAAATTGTAATTGGCAAGCATTCTGGTTCGGCGGCTATCAGAGCTAAATTCCTGCATGAATATGGGGTGGAATTATCTCATGAGTCATCTGAACAAATACTTGCCAAAGTAAGACAGCTGGCTATCGATCTTAAAAGATCATTATTTGATAAAGAACTTGTATACATTTTTGAAGAATATAAAAGAGAAAGAGGGGACAGCTAGGTGGGGAAGACGATCGCCGAAAAAATTCTTTCAACTAAAAGCAAGCGGGATGCCAGAGCAAATGATATCGTGATTGCAGATCTGGATTTTACTATGGGACAGGATGGAACATCCGGGCTGGCCATCAGGGCCTTTGATGAAATGAACGCTGCCAGAGTCTTTGATCCTGCCCGGGTAGCCATGGTAATAGACCACAGTGCTCCCAGCCCGCTGGAGGGTGTTTCAGCCCTGCATCAGCAGATGAGAAATTTCGCCGCTAATCAGGGGATAAATTTTTACGATATTGGAGATGGGGTATGCCATCAGCTGGTTCCGGAGCGGGGTCATGTAGTTCCGGGGGATTTGGTTATTGGAGCTGATTCTCATACCTGTACTTATGGCGCTATCAATGTTTTTTCTACCGGCGTAGGGTCAACCGACTTGGCGGCCGGGATTATCTCGGGCAAGCTGTGGTTTAAAGTGCCGGAAACCATAAAGTTTGTATTAAACGGTACCCTGCCCAAAGGTGTTTACTCCAAAGACCTTATATTATATTTGATTGGTGATATTACGGCTGATGGGGCTACCTACATGGCAGCAGAATATACTGGTCAGGCCATTGCGGATTTATCCGTCGAAGCCAGGTTCACCATCAGCAATATGGCGATCGAAATGGGAGCCAAGTGCGGACTTATGGAAGCTGACGATAAAACCATAGCCTGGGTCAAGGAGCACAGCAAGAAAGAATTTGAACCTGTACGAGCCGATGCGGATGCAGTATACGCTCAGGTTCTGGAATACGATGTATCCAACCTTGAGCCGCAGGTGGCCAGACCTCATACGGTAGATAATGTGGCCCCGATCAGTGTGGTAGCAGGTACGCCTATACAGCAGGGTTTTATTGGCACCTGTACCAATGGCAGAATTGAAGACCTGCGTATTGGAGCAGAAATATTAAAAGGGAAAAAGATAGCTAAAAATACCCGTCTGATAGTTGCACCTTCATCCCGACAGGTTATGCTGCAGGCCTTGAAGGAAGGGCTCATTGAGATATTCGTAGAATCGGGTGCTGCAGTAGTGACTCCCGGTTGTGGACCATGCGTAGGCACTCATAATGGAGTACCTTCTGATGGTGAAAACGTAATTTCAACCGCTAACCGCAACTTCAAAGGAAGAATGGGTAATAACAAGGCTTTTGTATACCTGGGATCACCCGCTACAGTGGCTGCGTCAGTATTAACCGGGAAGTTAACCGACCCCCGGGAATTCTTAAAATAGATTAGGAGGAGCAATATGAGCTTGACAGGCAAGGTTCACAAGTTTGGCGATGATGTAAATACCGATTATATCATTTCCGGCCGTTATAAGTTTAAAACTCTGGATATGAGGGAACTGGCCAAACATGTCATGGAAGATTTGGATCCGGAATTCTATTCCCATGTAAATAAAGGCGATTTCATAGTGGCCGGAAAGAATTTTGGCTGCGGGTCTTCCCGGGAGCAAGCTCCGCTGGCCATAATTAATGCCGATATCAGTGCGGTTATAGCTAAATCATTCGCCAGGATATTCTACCGTAATTGTATCAATACCGGATTGCCGCTGGTAGAATGCGATACTGATCAGATAGATCCAGGTGATGAACTGGAAGTGAATCTCAAAGACGGGATTCTTTACAATAAAACCAGGGGATTGGAGATACCAATCACTCCGCTTCCACCGGTGATGCTGAAAATATTGTCGGAAGGCGGCCTGGTGGAGCATTTCAAAAAACATGGGACATTTAATCTTGATTAACCGCATTCTGTCATAATAAAAATAGCAGCGTAGACTGCTCTGAAAAAGGAGATTTATTGATGACTAAAGCAATGGAAACACAGGGAGAAAAAATCACTGTCAACAATGGTATTTTAAATGTGCCAGATCATCCCATTATACCTTTTATAGAAGGCGATGGAACGGGGCCTGATATCTGGGCGGCGGCATCCCGAGTTTTAGATGCAGCGGTAGAAAAAGCGTATGCTGGAAAGAAATCTATAGTGTGGCACGAGGTACTGGCCGGAGAAAAGGCTTTCAATCTTACCGGAGAATGGCTTCCGGTTGAGACCCTGGATGCTATCCGGGAATATATCATTGCTATCAAAGGGCCCTTGACTACACCCATTGGGGGCGGAATACGTTCCTTGAATGTTGCGTTAAGACAGGAACTGGATCTCTATACCTGTCTCAGACCAGTGCGGTATTTTCCTGGAGTGCCATCGCCGGTAAAGAAACCGGAAGATGTCAATATGGTTATTTTCCGGGAGAATACGGAAGATATTTATGCCGGAATAGAATATGCTTCTGATTCATCCGAAGCTAAAGAATTAATTGCCTTTCTGCAGAATAAGCTAGGAGTAAGGAACATAAGATTTCCTGAGACGTCCGGGATTGGAATAAAACCTGTATCCATGGATGGGAGTAAGCGTCTCATAAGAGCAGCCATTCAATTTGCCATTGATGAAGGTCGAAAGAGCGTTACTCTGGTTCATAAAGGAAACATTATGAAATATACAGAGGGATCTTTTAAACAATGGGGTTATGAACTGGCGGAAGAAGAATTTGCCGATAAGGTATTTACCTGGGACCAGTACGACCGGATTAAAGAAATAGAAGGGGCGAAAGCAGCCGACGCTGCTCAAGCACGGGCTGAGGCAGAAGGAAAAGTAATTATTAAAGATGCCATTGCCGATATTTTCCTGCAGCAGGTTCTTACCCGGCCCACCGAGTTTGAAGTTGTAGCAACTCTTAATTTAAACGGAGACTATGCCTCCGATGCCCTGGCAGCCCAGGTGGGTGGTATAGGAATTGCACCCGGTGCCAACATCAACTATGTTACCGGGCATGCTATTTTTGAAGCTACCCATGGTACAGCTCCTAAATATGCAGGTCTGGACAAGGTTAATCCATCTTCAGTGATACTCTCCGGGGAAATGATGCTGCGGCACCTGCAGTGGCATGAGGCCGCTGATTTAATTATTGCAGCCATGGAAAAGACTATCGACAGCAAGGTAGTGACCTACGATTTCGCCCGGCTCATGGAAAGTGCCACTGAAGTCAAGTGTTCAGAATTTGCAGATAATCTGATCATGAACATGCAGTAATCATTATCGGCATGATGTAATTGGTTTGGGGCGGCAGGTAGAAAGCAAGGGGAGGGCAGAATCTTAATGAAAATAATCGAGTTTTACAAGCTGTCTGAAAAACC
>CAZBKS010000039.1:0-10219 GCA_964492475.1 uncultured Syntrophomonas sp.
CCAAAGAAGCTATATATGTTATTGATACAGTAGAACGCTTTGTAATAATTGGAGGAGGGATAGCTGCCCTTTCAGCAGCGGAAGCGATCCGTAAAAGAAACACCACCGCCTCCATCCTCTTACTAAGCGAGGAAGAGGATAAACCCTACTACCGACCTATGCTGTCGGATTATCTGAGTGAGGATCTTGCTGAAGAAAGGCTGTATGTTAAATCCCTGGTCTGGTATGAGGAAAAGCGCATTGAAATTAGAACCGGCAGCAGAGTTGCTTCTATAGATGGAACCAAGCGCCAACTTGTAATGGAATCCGGGGATGCGCTTGGTTATGACAAACTGATAATAGCCACCGGTGCTCGCAGCAACATTCCACCTATACCCGGGGCAGACAAAAATGGAGTTTTTGCCCTGAGAAATATAGCTGACGCCCGAAAACTCAAGGCAGAGCTAACAAAGGACAAAAAAGCAGTAGTTATTGGCGGCGGCGTACTAGGCCTGGAAGCGGTATCGGAAATGGTAAGCCTGGGTATGCAGGTTTCGGTGGTAGAGTTTTTTGGACGGATAATGCCCAGACAGCTTGATGAAAGCGCTTCTTTACGTCTGCAAAAAATTATGCAGGATAATGGAGTGGTGCTTTATTTGGGCCTGGGTACGGAGGAAATAATAGGAGAGGAAAATGTTCGGGCGGTAAAACTAAATAATGGGCAGGTAATAGAAGCCGATCTGGTACTATTATCTACCGGAGTAAAACCGAATGTTGAACTGGCCCAGGATGCAGGTATCGAAGTTGACCGGGGAATAGTTGTCGATGTCGGGATGCGTACCGGGATGTCCGGTGTATTTGCCGCTGGTGATGCAGCCCAGTTTGAAGATAAATTGATCGGCCTGTGGCCAATTGCGCTGGAGATGGGAAGGATTGCCGGCGCCAATGCAGCCGGGGATTGGTTGGAATACAAACAGCCGCAAATCTCAACCATGCTGGCAGCCTTTGGCATAGAGCTGTTTTCTATTGGTGAGGTCAACCTTCCAATAGAGGAAACTCGTATAACTGAGACTTATGATCCCATAGAGAATTATTATAAAAAAAGCTTTTTAAAGGATGGAGTGCTGGCCGGGGAGATTATTATAGCTCCTGAGGTGAAAACGGAATCGTCTCTGTCTGCTTTAGGCAAGGACGCCAGCGGAAAACTTAAAGTTAATCGCTGGAAATGCAGAGTATGTGGTTATATTCATGAAGGGCCGGAACCACCGGATATTTGTCCAGTTTGTGGAGCACCTAAGGAAATGTTTGATCCGCTGGTATAACTAAATAGATTTAGACTATCGTATTGGTCCCCGGCTACTGTCCGGGGACCAATTATATTTGGTTAAGAGTTTATTGTGTAATTCTCCTGCTAAAAGCGAATTATTATTTTCAACAAAAATATTTATCCAATCCAAGCCGAATCAGTTTTAACCATCTCGAAAGATATGATAGAATTATATGTGGAAACTTACAGGTGGGTTGATAGATGAAGATTGCGATTGATGGACCAGCGGGAGCTGGAAAGAGTACGGTAGCCAGGCAGTTAGCGGCTGAACTTGGTTATATTTATATTGATACAGGTGCGATGTACAGGGCTTTAACCTGGAAAGCTATTCAGGAGTCTCTGGATCTTGACAATGAAGATGCTCTTTTTGAGCTAGCCCAAAATACTGAAATCCACTTCAAATACAATTCCCAGGCACAAAAAATAATATGTGATGATTTGGACATTAGCGATTATATACGATCACCGCAGATTAATGCGGAAGTATCGAAAGTAGCCGCTAAATCACTGTTGCGCATAGTCATGGTTGCTCAGCAAAAAAAAATGGCCGAAGGTAAATCGGTGGTTATGGACGGACGTGATATAGGAGAATATGTGCTTCCGGATGCTGATTATAAGTTTTTCCTGACTGCCAGCATCGAAAAAAGGGTTATGCGAAGAGCAGAAGAATTAAAAGCCAGCGGCTACAATATGGATACTGATATTATTGAAAAAGAAATAATGGAACGGGACCAGACTGATTCCAGCAGGGAAATGGGGGCGCTAAAGGTGCTGCAGGATTCTATAGTAATAGATACCAGTGACTTGAGCGTGCAAGAAGTCATAGCCATAATAAAATTCCACCTGAAGGAGTAATGAGATGTTCTATTATTTTATAAGAGGTCTGGTCAAATTTGCCTTATTATTTCTTGGTTTGAAATATGAAGGAATACATAACCTACCCAAAAAGGGGCCGGCCATTATTGTTGCTAACCATGTCAGTTCATGGGATCCATTTCTGATTGCAGCTGCCTTGCCCAGACCGGTTTATTTTATGGCCAAAATCGAGCTCTACGATAACCGTTTACTGGCCGCTATCTTAGAAGGTTTGCACGCTTTCCCGGTAAAAAGAGGTACTGCTGATAGAGGAGCAATACGCAAGGCTCTTGATATACTAAATGAAGGAAAATATCTTGGTATATTCCCGGAGGGAACCAGAAAAAAAGATGCTGCAGTCCAGACTGCTCAGACTGGCGCTGCTATGCTGGCCATAAAATCAGGTGCAGAAGTAATTCCGGTAGCTTGCGTTGGAACTGCTCGGAAAATTCCCTGGGGATGGGGCGGAAATAAACTGAGGGTATGTATTGGCAGACCGATAGATATGGCGGAATACTGTGAAAAAAAAGCTAACTCAGCCATCCTGGAAAAACTCAGTATGGAAATAATGAAGGAAATAAATCTGCTTTTATCTGAATAAAAGCAGGAATTAAGGGTTGTTATACGAAAATATATAAGTACTTGTGAGGTAGCTTATGCATACACTTATTGCCAGCCATGCAGGTTTTTGTGCTGGAGTAAAGAGGGCCTTTAAAATAGCTGAAGAGACAGCAGACAATCTGGGTAAATGGTACACTCTAGGCCCACTGGTGCATAACGAATCGGTAGTCGACTATTTCAGGCAAAAGGGAATCAGCCCGGTTGAGAATCTGAAGGAAATCCGGGAACCAGCCGGGATTATTATCAGGTCACATGGTGTTGCACCAGATATAATTAACGAAGCAGAAAAAAGAGGATTAAATATAAAGGATGCAACTTGTCCACGGGTAAGTCGGGTACATGAAATCGTACAGATGCTGGAAGCAGAAGGATATGCAGTAGTCATTTTTGGCGATTTCCAGCACCCTGAAGTTCAGGGTATATTAGGTCGGTGCGGCGGACAGGCATCAGTGGTTTCTGATATAAATGACATAATGAACCTGAAGACCTGTGATAGGCTGGGGATAGTATCTCAAACTACTAAAGATGAAAAAGAGTTTTTTAAGGTAGTAAACGGCCTGTCGAAAATAGCAGGTGAAATAAAGGTTTTTAATACTATATGTTCAGCCACCCAGAGAAGACAGAATTCAGCACTTGAATTGTGTCGGCAAGTAGACTTAATGATTGTGGTAGGGGGGGAATCTAGTTCCAATACTACTACTCTTTTTAAAGAGTGTTTAAATACCGGGGTTCGAACTTACCTGATTCAAAATGCAGAAGAGATTAACCCTCAATGGTTGGAGGGGGTATCGACAGCAGGTATTACTGCTGGTGCTTCAACTCCGGATTGGATTATTAAGGAGGTATTGTGTAGGATGACAGAGTATGAGGAAAAGGATATCCAGGACCAGACTCAGGAGCAAGAGGCCCAGGTTCAAGAGCAAGAGGTTGAGGCTTCAGAGCAAGAGCAGGAGAGTAACGTTCATGAGCAAGCCAGTGAAGAAGCCAATGACGAATTATTTGCCCGTATGGAGGCAGAAATGGCTGAATATGAAACCCCGGGCAGAGGGGATGTTATAAAGGGGACCATTGTACAGGTGCTCGACGACGAAGTAATGGTAGATGTTGGCGGGAAATCAGAGGGTATTGTACCGCTGAGAGAGCTGTCATTAACCCCGGTTGATTCTGCCAAAGATTTTGTGCAGGTTGGCGATGAAATTGAAGTAATGATTTTAAAATGGGATGATGACGGTACCATTTTGCTTTCCAAAAAACGGGTGGATTCCAAGAAAGTGCTGGACGAATTGGAAGAAGTCTTCGAAAAAGGTGGAATGATTCAAGGCACGGTTAAGGATATAGTAAAAGGTGGGCTAATTGTAGACGTAGGCGTAGTGGGATTCCTGCCGGCATCCCATGTTGAAGATGGATATGTAAAAAACCTGGATGAATACAGAGATAAAACTTTTGATTTTAAAATAATAGAGTTTAATCGTAATAAGAGGCGTGGTTCACAGGTTGTTTTATCCCGTCGGGATTTGGTCCTGGCCGAAAAGCAACAGCAGAAACAGGAATTTTGGAATAATATCGAGGAAGGTCAGACCCGACCTGGCCGGGTAAAACGCATAGTTGATTATGGGGCCTTTATTGATCTGGGGGGATATGAAGGATTGCTTCATGTATCGGAACTGGATCATAAGCGGGTTGAACATCCAGCTGATGTACTGCAGGAGGGTGAGGAATTAGACGTTTATGTACTGGGAGTTGACCGGGAAAAAGAGCGGGTATCTTTAAGCCGTAAAAAGTTATTGAAGAGTCCGTGGGAAATAGCGGTGGAAACCTATTCCGAGGGCGATATTGTGGATGGAATTATAGTCAGGATTGCTCCTTTCGGTGCTTTTGTTGAGCTGGATCCGGGGGTAGATGGACTGGTTCATATATCCCAACTGGCTGATTACCGGGTGGAAAAGCCTGAGGATGTGGTATCAGTAAACCAGCAGGTTAAAGTAAAGATATTGAGTGTTGATGCTAATGAAAAGAGAATTGGTTTATCGATCCGGGAAGCGCAAAGAGATGAGGAGCAGCAAGGGGTAGAGGACTATATTGCCCAGCAGGACCAGGAATAATTATATGAGGTGACGTAATGCCAATATTTGAATATAAATGCGGGGATTGCGGAAGTGTTTTTGACCTTTTGATATCCAACTCCAATAAAAAAAATGTTCGATGCCCGGAGTGTTCTTCTACCAGCGTAGAGCAGCGGCTGTCTGTATTTAACACCGGTGGAAAGAGAAGCTCAGCTGCTGCACCGTTAAAATGTGACACCTGCAGCATAAGTGGTGGGTGAAAAGTCAATTATTAAGCTGCCTTGGGCAGCTTTTTTTATACAAATACTCAAAAACACTACGGGAGCACAGGGGGGAAATTATGCAAGTCAGCGGAGTTATATTATCAGGGGGAAGAAGCTCGCGTATGACCTTCAATAAGGCATTTGCAGATATCTGCGGCAGATCGGTACTGGAAATAATTATAAAGAAGTTTGAAAAGTACTTCGATGATCTTATGATAATAACCAACGAGCCTGAATTATACCATGGATTGGGACCTGCAGTATATACTGACGTTTATCCTCATATGGGTCCCATGGCCGGGATACACTCAGGTTTATATTATTCCCGGCATGAAACCATATTTTTATTGGGCTGTGATATGCCATTTATCAATATGGAATTAGTAGCATATATGCTGGAGAATTGCTCGGGATATGATTGTGTGGTGCCGGTAATCAACAATAAACTCCAGCCATTAGCTGCTGTATACAATTCCAGCTGCCTGACGGCTTTAACTGATTGCTTGGAAAACAATAAATTGAAATTGACCATGTTTGTAGAAAGTCTTGATACCAGATATATGTATGAAAATGAAATAAGGCCCTTTGGCGATATAGGCACCATGTTTTTTAATGTTAATGATATGGCCGCCTTAAAAAGAGCCCGAGAAATATCAGGAGGTTAGGAAAATAAGAGGCAAGCGCAAGAATGAGCATATCCTTCTGGCCCGGCAAATACCAGATGGACCATGTTCAAGCGGTTTTGAAAACATATATCTTATAAATAATTCGATACCTGAAGTGGATATGGATGAAATCGATCTGGGAATTGACTTTCTGGGCAAGCGATTGAGACTGCCTATGGTAATCAATGCCATTACTGGAGGCACCGAGCAGGCAGGTCGCATTAACCAGACCTTATCTTCCCTGGCGGCCAGGTGTGAAATAGCTATGGCGGTAGGTTCGCAGACCATAGCTATCCACGACCCGGGTTGGAGATATACTTTTTCAATCGTCAGAGAAGTTAATCCGGATGGACTGGTATTTGCTAACATTTCGGGTGGAAGCAGTATAAGCGAAGCCATTGAAGCAGTTGAAATGATACATGCAGATGCATTGCAAATCCATTTTAATATCCCCCAGGAATTAGCCATGCCCGAAGGAGAACGCTCCTTTAAAGGCATCCTGGCCCGGGTACGGAAAATAACCGAAGAGTGTCCGGTGCCGGTTATTGCGAAAGAAGTGGGATTTGGCTTTTCCCGGGAAAGTATATACAGGTTGTATGAAGCCGGGGTTAGTGTATATGATATTGGAGGCAAAGGAGGCACCAACTTTGTTTCTATAGAAGACCAGCGCAGCGGAAAATTTATGGGTGAATTGGATCAGTGGGGCATCCCAACCGCAGTGAGTTTGATGGAAGCTGTTTGTATGGATTTACCCATCCAGATAATTGCTTCGGGAGGGATAAGAACTGCTCCTGATGTGGCCAAAGCCTACGCTCTGGGTGCAGATATGGTAGGGATGGCCGGGCCCCTTCTAAGAACATTGTTGGATCACGGGCCGGAGGAATTGAAAAGAGTAATAGACGAATTGATTTATCGATTAAAAGCCGTTTTTTTAATGACCGGTTCCAGGAACATGGAACAGATAAAAAAGCAGCCCCTTATTATTTTAAATGAAACCGCGCAATGGATTGAGGCCCGAGGTATTGATAAACTAAGGTGGTCGCAGAGATAGCAAGAAGAATGACATATAATAAATGATAGAGCCTCCCATCGGGGGAGGCTTCTTCTGCTTTTATACTACATAAAATGGCTCTGTAAGGGAAACATACTCACATAAATACAAGTGAAAGGATGAGTGAATTATGGCTAATTTTCCCTTGGGGCTTATCGCGCTGATTGTTGTATCGATACTTATATATTTTGGAGCAGCTCACCGGGTGCTGGATCGTATGAGGATGAGTGACCGGGCAGCACTGGCAGTGATAGTTGCCATAATAGCAGGTAGTTTTGTTGATATTCCCATTAGTTCTCGTATCACAGTTAATCTTGGAGGTCTGGTAGCGGTAGGGATGGCGGTATATATACTGGCAGGCGCGGGTACGGTTTATGAAAAGGTCCGGGCTGTAGCAGCTGCCGTAGTTACCGCTTTGGCCTTGTTTATAGCAGCCAGATATCTGGGGGCCGAACCTGAAACCATGTTTATCGATCCAATTTATATCTATCCTCTGGTAGCAGGTATAGTAGGGTATCTGGCCGGCAGATCCCGTAGAGGAGCGTTTTTTGCAGCAGTTATGGCAGTGTTGAGTCTGGACATTGCTCAATATTTCTATCTGGTTAACAGCGGAGTGAGGGGAATAGTACACATTGGCGGGGCCGGTGCTTTCGATTCACTAATACTGGCAGGTATTCTAGCTGTACTGCTGGCAGAACTGGTTGGCGAGACCCTGGAAAGGCTGCAGGGAGGACCGAAGACCGAGGGTAAATCACAGGAATTAATTAAGAATCTCAGGGAACCGGAACCCTCTCGTAAGCCGCTGGAAGAAAGCGACAAAAGGCAGGAACCTGGAGTTGAGCGGAGCCAGCATGATGACAACAAAAAAGAGGGGGATGACTCAGGGGAACGGGGTGATATTTATGCCTAGGAAAAGACTCCTGGTTATTGCTTTAACCATTGGTATATTATGGTCTTTGCTGGCTGTTCCCATTTGTACAGCTCACGAAGAGATGCCCTCTGGAAAATATTTCACCCTGGTGGATGAGAATAACAACATCATTCATCAAACTGGAATAAAGGTCAATGTGGGAGATGAATATATCAGTGCAGATAATGCCAGATACAAAGTGATAAAAACTAAGGGGGACATTGCCATATGCGCCTATCAGGGAGAAGAGCAGATGCCAGTTGTAGGGTACGATACTAAAACCCAGGCCTGGGTTTTTAAAGGTCAGGAAGTGCCAGTCGTGTCTGGAGAAAAGGAACCTACCATAGCCGTTTATCATACTCACAGCGATGAGTCCTACGTACCTTCGGATGGAAAAGAAAGCATAGAAGGAAATGGAGGTATTTATGACGTAGGTCAGGCTTTTGTAGATGAGCTTAAGGATTTAGGTTTTGATGTTGAATACAACAAAAATAATCATAATCCACACGACATCAACGCCTATAGCCGATCCAGAAAAACTGCGGTTTCTTTATTGAAACAGGAAAATCCGGATGTGATTGTAGACGTACACCGGGATGCCGTGCCTGCAGATGTTTACCAGGCCGAAGTCGAAGGTCAGGAGGTAACCAAAGTCAAGCTGGTAGTAGGCAAGCAAAACCCCAATATGAAGACCAACCTGGAATTTGCTAAAAAAATAAAAGCCGTTATGGACAAAAAAGAACCAGGTCTTTCCAATGGTATTTATATAGGTAAAGGGGATTATAATCAAGATTTAAGTCCCAGGGCAATATTGATTGAGGTTGGAGCTCATACCAACAAAAAGGAAGACGCTGAAGAAGGAGTTAAGTTATTTGCTAATGCGATGCAAACAGTGATGGGGGGTTCTACAGACAGCAGTCAGAGTCAAGCTGCTGCCAAGCCTTTGACCCAGGATAACCAGGGCTCCTATACTACCATTCTAATTATTCTGGTAGTTGTGGCCGCAGCAGGGGGAGGCTTTTATCTTTTGAACAAAGGGTCCAGCAGCAAATAATATGGAGAACTATAATATAGTGATAGCTGCTGGTATAGCCGCCGGCTCGTTAAACAGATGGCTGCTGCTCCGCAGCGATTACCGTCATTACCCCACTTATCCCCACGGGCAGCTAATTCATCTGGCCCTGGGTTTTATTGCCGCCAGCCTGGGAGCAGTAGCAGTACCAGCCATAGCTAAACCTGATTTTGTAGCAGTAACGTTTTTAGTTCTGGCCGCCCAGCAGTTTCGCGAGGTAAGAAATATGGAGCGGGAAACGCTCATGAAACTCGAAGAGAGCAAGCTGATCAGCAGGGGAACTGACTATATAGAAGGGATAGCCAGAGTATTCGAAGCTCGAAATTACCTGGTAATCATGACCGCTTTGCTTACCAGTGGGACAGTGCAGTTGTGGGGATGGGAATATGCCTTAATAATCGGACTGGCAAGTATATTAATGACAATTAGGCTTATGAGCGGTTCATTTATAGGAGACATTGCCGAAGTAATAAAGGGCACAGTCCATTTTAAAGGATCTCTGCTTATGGTTGAAGATGTAGTAATTATGAATGTAGGTTTACCCCAGACCAGGGAAAAAATAATTGAAGAAGGTATGGGGGTCATAATTAAACCGTTAGATGATAATGCCAGGTTAAACCTGGATGCCCCGGGGCAGAGAAAAGCGATTATCCATGATGCAGCCTCCATACTGGGCAGCAAGGTTGATATAAACGAAACCGAGTTGATGCCCATGGCCAGGAAGCAGGTTGATAAAGGGTATCTGGCCCTATTTATGGTAGCCAATGAACCGGATCTGGAAATGCTGATCGAAATTATTAAAAAAGTACCGGTACTGGAGTCGACCCGGGGTACTAGCCTCTTGAGTTATTATGGTAGAAAGGCGGCAGATTAGAATGAACACGGGTTTAAATGAATATATCCTGGCTATAATAACCTGTGATATGAATAAGGTTAAGAGTGGGGGCTGCCCGATATTTCTGGCATCTGATCAGGAAGAAAAGGAAAAATTGAGTTTACTCCTGGCCCGTATCCTGGGAGGAATAGTACACGATCTTGAAAATGGTATTTACTTTGTGTGTAAGCATTAATACGAAGCTTATACAAATTAAGAACTCTTCACCCATTAGATAAGTTTTCCCTGAAAAAGTCGACTTGGGTGTAAGGTAACTCATAAATATACAAACTTGCAGTCTCCGCATGGACATCATCAACTGTTTGTTGACTAGCTTCAGGGGGACAGGGCTAATTCTCATCCTTGCTCAGTAACCATCTCGCCCCGTCTATGGGGCTCGGCCCCCTTCCACCTTCACAGGATGCTGTAAACCATGCACCGCCAATGGTCGTTGGTATATTTATACATACCATTGAGTAGTTTTTAGAGTTTAAGGGGGAACTATTTAGTAAAATGTGAGGTTGCGTTTATGAAAGTAA
>CAZBKS010000040.1:0-10135 GCA_964492475.1 uncultured Syntrophomonas sp.
GATATTGTTTTCGTCATCATGTCCGGTATGGTCTGCATAGCCAACCGGCAGGTCAAAGAGATGCCTTAATTTGAGCATCCTGAATAAATTAATATCGTGATAATTGGTGGGATAAGATTGAAACCCATACATCAGCAAAAAATCTTTCTTGCCTGACTCCCTGAGCATGCTGACCGCATAGTTGATCTCATCAATAGTTGAACCGCTGACCCCCAGGATGATCTGTCCGGGAAATAGTGCTGATTTTTCTAATAAATAATAATCATTTATAGAAGTGGCATGTAACTCAATAGCGGCGATATCAGGATGTTGGGCAATGATATAGCCGATAGATTCAATATCATCGCAGAGAGCGATAATATCCAGACCCTTAGCACTTGAATAATTAAATACTTCATCCCACTGAGATCGGGTGAATATTGATTGACGAGTAGCCATAAAAAGGGGATGGTTTCTCTGCAGGTAAGCGTTCACATCCAAAAGCAGATGGAATTTAATTGCATTCAGTCCAAGTTCTGCGATATCATCTATCATTTTATAAAGATAGGTCATATTACCCTCATGATGGTAAGCGGTTTCTCCGATAATATAAGGCTTCATATTATAAAAACACCTCGGTATATTCTCCATTAGCCCGGCCGTACTCATTAATGTGGCCAATATCTATCCAGTATTCACGAATAGGGAAAACAGAGATATTCTCCTTATTTTCAATCAGCGTTTTTAAGAGATCGGTCATTCTTAAATATGAGTCAGGGGAAATATAATCCAGTATATCTGGACTAAGAGTATATATACCTGCATTCACCAGGAAATGGAGCAGGGGTTTTTCTTCGATATCATATATCAGCTGCTTATCTGCTTTTATAACCCCATATGGGATCTGCAGGGAATAGTCCCGCACGCAGACAGTGGCAGCAGCATCCTGCTTGACATGGAATTTCAACAGGCGGCGGAAATCGACTTTAGTCAATATATCTCCATTCATGAGGAGGATAGGTTTATCAGTTCTTCCTGAGAAGAGGCCCACCGCTCCTGCAGTACCCAGGGGTTTGTCTTCGTGAATATATTCAATCTGTACTGCCCAGCGGGAGCCGTCACCAAAATATTCCCTGATCATATCGGCTTTATAATTTACCGCGATATAGAAATTATTAAATCCCTGCTCGATAAAACTATCCAGTATTGTTTCAAGAACCGGTTTGCCTCCCACATCCAAGAGTGGTTTGGGGCGGCTTTCAGTGAGAGGTTTCAGACGATTCCCCAGCCCTCCGGCCATCAGAATCACCGGGTTATCTTTTGCTTCAGTACTGATAAATTCATTGATGAATTCCAGGTCAACTACACAATTATTCTCATCAACTACCGGTATATGATGCAAGGTGGTATTACGCATCAGAGCCAAGGCATTTATACGGCTGTCGCTGCTTTGTATCACACTGGGGTTGGGATTCATAATCTGTTTCACCGAACTGTCAAGATTTATACCTTTTAAGATACCCCGGCGGATATCTCCATCTGTAACTGTTCCCAGCAGGTGATTGGTATCATCTACTACCAGAGCTATCTGCAGGGCAGAATGATCAATAATCTGTATGGCTTCCAGTATTGTGGCTTCAGGAGATATCAAAGAGTTCTGCCATCTATTCATGAAGTACACCATCCTGAGCATATCGGGCACATTTGCTATTTATGATATGTAAAAAGTTGACAAATCGTTCCGGAATTGCTGCTTTTATGGCGTGTTTCCAAAAGCGTATCCAGGAAGCCAGCCTGTCTCCTGGCCGGTACATCTCTTATTCCATTTCGCGCTAGCATCTTATATATCCACGAATTTCCTCTCTGCCTTAATATAATTGAAAACAAACTTAAATAAATTAATATAGACATTGACAATGTTAATATTGATGTTTATATTATTGATATACCCATTGGAGAAAGGAGTGTTGATCATAGCTTACAAAGCTCCAGGCAAATGTCCCGTTTGTAATGGAGAATTTAAAGTTAGCCGTCTTAATTGCCCCCAATGCAATAGCAGCCTGGAGGGTGAATTCGATACCTGTAAATTTTGCCAGCTTCCCGCCGATCAAATAGAATTTGTGGAAGTTTTCTTGAAATGCAGGGGTAACATAAAGGAGGTTGAAAAAGAGTTGGGTATATCCTATCCCACCGTACGCAACCGTCTGGATGGAGTTATTCAAGCATTGGGATATGGAATTGAAAGACCAGACATTAGTGTTGATCAGTCCAAGCTTCGAACTGAAGTTCTGGAAGCCTTGGATAAAGGAATAATTGATCCACAGGAAGCCATAGAACAGCTAAGGGGAATGAAAAAATAGAAAATGAAGGAAGGAGTGCAAATAATGAGCACTGATAAATTGAAAATTTTAGAGATGATTCAGGAGGGGAAGATAAGCACTGCCGAAGGATTAGAGCTGCTTCAGGCTCTGGATATGACCAATAAAGATACTCCCGGCGTTAGTGATAAGGATAGACATTTCCGGGTTAAAGTGGATGGAGATAAAACCAAAGTCAATGTCAATATTCCCTTGAGCCTGGTCAGGGTAGCATCAAAATTTGCAGGCATGGGTATGAACTTAATTCCCGCACAGGCTCGGGACGAAATGAACAAACAAGGTATTGATCTAAGTCAGCTAGACTTTAACGAGCTAGTCAAGCTGATTGAGCAGGGCTTGACGGATGGCAAACTGGTAGACGTCGAGGTGGAAGATCCACAGGAAGGAAAAATGACGGTTCAAGTCTATGTGGAATAGTTTATTTGTTCTGATCATCAATGCCTGGATGGTCATGCTTACCGACTGGCTAATTCAGGGCTGGCAAATATCAGGATTTTGGTTGGCTCTCGTTACCGGAGTAATTGTCGTGCTGTGCAACTAGTGATATGCTGGGTCAACAACTTTCGTCCCCATGACATTGAGAATGGTACAGGCAAAACCAGTCCAAATGACCATCTTGGCCCGGCCATAAAACTTCGGTAAGAATATCTCGGGTATTATAAGAACAGGGTGAGGGGGTATTTACTCACAATTATAAAATTGCTTCATCCATAATACTTAAAAATGAAGCAATGTCTTTTCTCAGCACCTTTGATATTTTGGATAGCTTTCTCAGCAGCGCCATTTCTTTGTTTGAATCAAGATTGACACCATAAACATTTCTAAACACATGTCTAAAGCCTCTGAGTTCGTTCAGTAAAATCAGCAATCCTTCCGAAAATAATTTCGGCCTCAATCCGTTTAAATCCAGGCTCATATTAAAAAGCAATTGATAATGCCAATTATCATCACCAGGTATGCCTTCTTCAGTTGCTCTGCATACATGAGAAGCAATTTTCTCTATTGCACTATAATAATCATGCAGATAAGAACCAATAGCTCTACGAGCCAGATCACTGGACAAATCCAATCCAGAAATGCTATTACTCACAAGCTTCGGGAATAATCCTTCCTTCTCCAAAGCCTTTTCTATTATATCAAGATTCTGCAACTCATATCCTATCCTTGCCTTTAAAGCAATATATTCACTCTTGTTCATTAAAGCTGCACCCCATTCTGTTCTATTTTTTTGCGTAAACTCTCGAAAACATCTGTGCTGCAAGCAATGCTCACTTCAATATCACCTGCAATCATTTGCGCTTCATGGAGTGCCGCAAAATAGTCTTCCCCAAGGCCCTCAACATAAAGGTCAATATCCGAATAATTATCAAACTTGCCATCTGCTAAAGAGCCATACAATACTACGCTTGATACATAATATTTTTCCTTTAGCATAGTTGCAATATCTTCAGCTGTTTTTAATGCTCTTTGTTTTCTTAGACCTATATCTTGCTTTTTCTTTTGCTCAATTAGCCGGTGATTTTTTCGAATTTCTTCAATCATTAGAGTAGCATCTCCCTTTTGGCTTATGTAATTCATAATAACAGGAATTGCTATTTGCATCTACAGAGCTTTTATAAATCATACCATAATTTTACAACAAAGCGAATCGTGAAAACGATGCTGCTGCCCATATTTTGTGGGTAAGGCTTAATATTATGTGACATTCTCTATATCCTAATCATTTTCCATTTAAACCACTGCGGGTTACTAGAACGCATTGATTTTTTTTCTTCGGGCAGTCGATTTTAATTTACTATTTAACCTGGAAACATTCTTCTGCAAGCAGCAAGCCCGGTACCGACTTTTCATCCTGCCATGTAAACTGCGACCCGCTGGTGGGAGAATTTAATCCTGGGAAAAACGAAGCAAAGTAATAAAAGGTAACCTCTTCATTCGGATTTCTAATTTCTCTTTATTAGCAGATTGTATAGTTTGGCTGCAAGAACCTGGTTTTGGTTTTCACTGCTGCCGTATTATCATCCGTAATTTGACGATTAAGCATTGACTAAAAATATTTTGGATCATGTAAAATTTCCAATGATTACATAGGAAATTATTTACATAATGTAGAAGGGTTAAATAGGTTTGGTGTTGGTAGAGTATGAGGGTGGGTTATAAGCTGTGCTTAGCTTCCAATAATGAACTGTCTAAAATAACGAAGGATGTTAAGAAATTACATGCTATCTTTGAGAAATAAAAAACAGCTAAAACGGAAAATGAAACAAAGAATAAGGTTTTTCATAGATGTCAAGAAAAAAGAAATAAAACTCCAATTGTTGAGGCGACTAAACCTTGAAAAACAGGATTGCCTGCACTACATTCCGGTAGATTTCACTAAGGGTAACCTGGCTTCGGCCCTTTTAGAATCAAAATATGATTCACGGCAAGAAAGTTTTTTTAGTTGGATGGGGGTAACCCAGTACTTGCCACTTGAAGCGTTATTGTTAACACTCAAGACAATCATAGGTTTATCAAGCGCCGGCAGCGAGATTACTACGATAAATCAGATCAATTATTATTAGATTATAAAATACAGCCTGTCGGATGGGGATATATCGACTGTATCACCATAAAAGAAAATGTATATGGATTTATTAATTCTCTAACTGAATTAGACATAAACGTCACGGATATTACTTGGTGGTGCCACTGTACGATAGGGGGTAACAAAGAGACAGGCTGTCCGCATGGTGGTGGAGGACCAATGAGCAAATATTTCGATGGGTGGTTTAGCGAAATGTATCAAATTCCAAATGTGAAAATTAAGGACAACAACGAAATTATTCCATATGTTTTTAATGAATGGCCGCATTCAAAAGAGTATTTACCCTGTTTAATTCCTGCTTTCTGGTTGGATGTACCAGATGGATGGAAAAACACGGTTGACTGAAGAAATCCAGTTAGTCGGCGGGGCTTCCCTTATGTTATTTATTCACCTGTAGAATAGTAATTTGTCGGGGATTTTACCTTGTTTGCGCAGGTGGTCTTCTTTCATCTGTTCATATTGCTCTTTGAAGTTTATTCTGGTACCGATTTTAAATGATGCTTTCTGCTTGGAGAATCCGGATTTGAAGAAAAGCAGCGGGTTATCGGGAGAATTATCGGTGCCTCCGCCGAGATGCAGGAATCTGCAGCCCAGTTTCTGACCCAGCCTTACTGCTTCATGCAGCAGCAGATTGGTGGCGCTGAGCTTTTTGCCCTGTTCAGTGGCAGCCGATAGATGGTATTCCATAATGTGATGATTATGAAAAAAAACTGCCCCTGCGGCTATCTGATTTTCATAGATGCAAACAGCATTATAAACCTTATCCCAGTTTAACAAGGTTTTAAAATATTCTTCCGGCAGATAGTAAGAATCATCTGCATCCAATTCTGACATCAGATTATGATACAAATCAGGAAATACCTTTATAAAATCGGAACTGTCCCACCATTCGATCCGGAGCTTGTTTTTTAGGGCTTTACGGATCGCTGTTCTTACCCGGGTACTGTAGTTTGATAAGGACAGGTCAAGTCTCAGATCTATCCAGACCGTTTGCCGGTTGTCGATAATATTCCCATGGTAATACCGCCAGTTTTCCAGGAGTGGGTGGAAACGGACAAATTCGGCCAATATCTTGTTTCCCATACTCCAGGAAGAATAAGCGGACCAGGCTTTTTGCAGAAATTCTTTATTATCACTAGTTGCTGCAGGCCCACCATAGCCATAAGGGGATTGGATATCAAAAAAATCACTCCCGTCTATCGGAGACAGGTGGAACCCATGATAGAAGATTTCGCCGCCATCTGAGAATACGAAAAACCGGGGGGACAGCTTATGATTTCGCTGAGCATCAGCTGCGATATAAAGTGGATTAAGGCTGGGAGCGGTTATAGTGTTATCGATCTGTTCAAAAATCTTTGCCGCTTCCTCAAGTTTGAGCAGCATATTATATTTACCTCCTTGCAGCAGGGGGGAGGATGCCCGTTGTCCTGACGGGCAGCAATTCCAGCCTGGTTTTTGCAGGATTTCAGCACCTGCATATTACATCTTAGTATAGAAGCGCAGGATTTGTTCTGCCATATAGGATAGAGCATCCGGCACCAGCCTCTGATCGATAGGCAGGGTCAGTATAGATTTGCTCAGATTTATATCTTTTTCATAGGCATCTGTTTTTGCTGCGGATGGAAGGGGCCAGTGGACCGGGCAGAATATATTCTGCTTCATGAGATAATCTCTAAGCTTATCCCGATGCCGCGGTTGGACTCGAACCGGAAATCCCAGGGGCACTTCTTCTGCTTCCAGTGAATTATACAATGGAAAAACTTCCTCATTGGTCAGCTGCATAGATTGTAATAATTTCGATAAATAAAACCAGTTTAAACGCCGGGTTTCTGCTATCTCCTTAAGATCAGTCCGGTCTAAGATGTATCTGGAAAGATAAGACATGGAGCGGGGCCTGATATAATTATCGAGCCGGTTTTCTGCTTCAGCCAACAGGGTTAGAAAAGATTTGGAGTCCCCATGATTTTCCCGGATAATCTTGGCGATTAATTTTTTTGCTATGAAGGTTTCGTCAGCTGGCTGGAGGCTGTATTCTATGGGGATATCACAGGCGAGTACAGCACCATCGGGCAGGGGCAGAAATTTTCTATAGCTGTTTATAATAAAATCGCCATGTCTGCCTAAATGGGTACTTAAAAAAGATTGTACATTGTCTTCGATAATGAACCCTGGAGCATCCTGGGAGAGTTGATCCAGCCAGCCTGTAATTCCATAATTTTCTTTGCCGAAGTAATTTATAAACAGGAATACCTCCCCATCCAGGCTGCCTGGGAGCAGTTGGGGATTTTGCAGATCATCTCCCATGGAATAATAATTGATTTTAAAACCCAGCTGTCTGAAGGGAGCGATTATGGAAGAACAGCAGTAATAGGGCAGCCAGGCTTCCTTCTTTCCGCCCTTCTGGAGAATACCGGTCAGGGCCAGAAGGAGTGCGGACCTTCCTGTATCTACATAAATATGATGCTTTCTCCCATAGCGTATATGGTTGTTGTCTGTTTTTGCCTGCAGAAAGACATCATCTGTTATGCCGAATTCTCCGCCGATGATATAAGCTGACATAGAGACCTCCTTTGGAGGAAAACCAGCGAATAATCTTGTTTCATTAATATTGTGATTTATAATGGGGCAGGGAAACAGGAACACCGGGTGACTTATTTCTCCATCAATGCGAAATAATCATCCCGATTGATACCAACTATAATCTGATCCCAGAAGCGGTTTTTTCTCCAGTAGTAATTTTTCTTGCGGCCTTCTTCCTTCCATCCGCATCTCCTGGTATACATGCGGTATGAAGGTTCATTATATTCTATTATGGTGGTATCCAGGCGTTCGAAAGCCAGTTCTTCAAAAGCATAGCGCATGATAGCCAGTACCGTATCTGTACCATAGCCTTTTCCGCGTGCTTCCGGGCTGAGCATTATTCCGGTAAAGGCGTTGCGGTCCTTCCAATTAATATTTACCAGGTTGGTGGTGCCGATTAGTTCACCTTGTTTGCTGACAATGGCGAAGCGCTGGTTTAAATGGTCTGACTGCAGATTGTTCAGCCATTTTTCCATTACCAGGGAAGAGCTGGGAAAGTGCCATCCCCCCAGCATATACTGTATCTCCGGATTATTGCTCCACTGCTGCAGCCAGGGCAGGTCTTCAGGCTCGATAGCTCGCAGGGTAACATATTTGCCATAGATATTAATCAGTTTCACCTCTCTTGTCGTGCAAGTGGGTATTACAAATCTGCAAAGATCTTGGGGCGTGATGCTGCATGTAGATCAATTTCATTAAGATAGTCAACGATTAGATGCTCGGTGTCGCTCCTAATAAGTGGACTTTTGAACTCAGCCAGACGCTTCCGGTAAACCGGATCATGAAGGGCAGTATGTACTGCTTTTTTGATCTGTTCTCGATCATAATCGGTATTTATAAGGCAAGCCAGATGCTCTCTGCCCCGCTGGCGATCACCCACATTTATTACTGAAAGACTTATACTCATGGCTTCAGCTATGCCGGAGCTGGAATTCCCAATCATTGCCCCAGCGTGAGCCATAATGCTGGCAAAAAGCTCCCGGCTGCACACCGGCGGCAGAATACGAAGATGAGGACAGTTGGCTGCGTACTCGTGCATTTTAGCCAGTATTAGATGCCCGCCGGAGTCATTATTGGGATTTGCCAGCAGTGCCGGGTAGGGCAGAGAAACCAATGCCTCAAGTGTTTGCGTGATTTGCTCACCCGCTTTATCCTGGGAGTGAGTGACTGCATGCTGGTTTACCAGCAGATAAGGAACATCTTCGGGTAAATCCAGCTCCTGGCAGATAGCTGATCGAGGATAAACAACATCTGGCTTAATATTACCTCCAGGCAGGCCAACGACCTTTATCCGGGATGAGCATTCGCCCATCTGTCTGATCCGGCGGGCATGTTCCTCAGATGCAGGGAGATGATAATGAGCAAATTTTGTTATGGCATGTCGTATGGAATCATCAATTGAGCCGGATAGACTGCCGCCACAGAGGTGAACCACTACAATATTCTGAAAAGTTGCCGCCATGGCTCCGGCCAGCTGTTCACCTCTATCTCCCAGAACTATTACTATATCTGGTGCTGCTGTAGAAATTACCTGGCTCATGGTGTATAGATAAAGGCCTATCGAACCTGCCATGGCAGCAAGTGAATCACCGCGCAGCTGTCCATGTACAAAAGCCGCTATGGTGAACCCATCCCGGGCAATCTCCTGCCAGGTTTCCCCATGAGCCGGGTCCAGATGCATGCCGGTTACCAGGATACTCAGCTCAAGACTTGGTTCAGCTTGAATCATCTGCAGTGTTCTTCTCGCCGGTCCATAGTCGGCTCGGGAGCCGCTGATGTATAATATGTGTTTCATAACAGCATCTCCCATGTTATTGGTATGTCGTGCGCAATGTCCAGTTTCACTGTTCTGCCCTTTGCTAAATCCCATAAACGGGGATCGATACCAGTGGCAGGACGTTTGAAGGTTACATTAGTATCGTTCAACATTTCCCCGGCCGATATGGTGCGGGCAGATACCAGGCTGCGGCGGGCCGCTGTTCTTATCGGTATTTCGCTGGGATGTGGACGTTTGATACCATCACCCAGGGCAGATTCTGCCACTCGGATGTTTTCTGCGAACTGCTTTAATTCCAGGGGTGACAGCGACATAGCATGATCCGGCCCGGGCAGGGTTTTATCCAGGGTGAAATGTTTTTCAATCATACATGCGCCCAGGGCAACAGCGGCTACCGCCACAGTACTGCCTTCAGTATGATCGCTGTAAGCGGCTAAGGTTCCCAGGGCGGAAGCCATGGCAGACATGGCTCTTAGATTAATGGCAGATGGTTCTGCCGGGTAGTTGGAAACACATTGAAACAAAACGATCTTGTTGTCACCGTGCTTTCTAATATGTTCAACCGCTCCAGCCACATCCTGCATAGTACTCATACCGGTGCTCAACAGAACCGGCAGGCCGCTGGAAGCTATACACTTTAATAAAGGATAGTTGGTAATTTCTCCCGACCCAACCTTAATGCAGCTGCCTTTTAACTCCACGAGCAGTTTGACTGCCAGCGGATCAAAGCAGGAAGCAATATAGGCGATGCCTGAGCTTCTGCAGTCTACGGCAATTATGCGGTGCTTTTCCCAGGGCAGTTCGTAGTCTTTACTCATTTCGAGCATGCTGCTG
>CAZBKS010000041.1:0-10081 GCA_964492475.1 uncultured Syntrophomonas sp.
CTTGGGGAACATACCCGGTAAACCAACCGTTGCTTCCATCTGTTCTATTAAAAAATTCTTGTGTGCTATGATACTAGCTAGTTCTTGTTGCTTAATGGATTGGAATTTATAAAAACAATCTAAGCAAAGAAGATGTCCTCCTTCAACTTCGTACATCGCCTGTTTACCGCACTGTGAACATATCTTCATATACATTAATCCTCCTATCAAGTTTTTCAGCTACTTTATGTTTCCGGCACAAGTTCATTTATTTTCTGAAAGTATCGAAAATATTTACTTTAAATCATTAGATACTCACTATAAGAATATGAATTTATGTTTGAACTTCAGATTATAGACCCCCATGCGCAGTTTAGCGCACCAGCAAAGCAATGAAAACTCTTAGCTTCTATGATATTCTTTGACTACGGCATAAGGTCGGAATGTCTCGGTGCTTTGAGCCCGATTTAATAGACTGACTAAGGTTTCCTGCTTGAACCACAAACCGGTACTTAGTAATCGGAAACTTAGTCCTTTTTGCCTGCTAAGACTCTATTTGTACACAATACGGTTCAACTTTTTTTGTGGGGCAACCGCATACTTATCACTTAAAAAGTTGGGAATGTCTTGCCATCTTGTTAAATCAAAACTCTGGCTAGCTTTACCAATCATATCACCAAAAGGTTCACTAGAAAGAGCTACAGAGTTTTCCAGGTTACTGCTACTAATTGCTTGTTCTTCAAAACCTCTTGCGGATTTTTTTTGAAAAGAACACATCTTAAGAATAAGAAAAAATAATATAATTTATCAGACTTCTGCTGGTCTAATTCGCTGGGGATGAAATCGGCATCTATTCAAATACATAAATTATTTCATGTATTCGAGTTTTATCTTGCCATTATCATCAAAACATGTCGATTTACTATAACCAAAGGCATTTGATAAAGTATCCAATACAGGTTTTAATGCGGAATCAATTGTTCCCTCATCATTCCAAATGCCATCCTGTGAGTGAATTACATCTCTTTCGAGGGGTTCTGAATTATCACCCCAAGCTCCAGAAGTTGTAACATAGCCCTTAGCATTAAGGATAGTTGCATAAAAGTACCAAGGTTTAGGAACAGATAACTTTCGCAAAGCGTCTGCATATCTGTAAGCTGCTTTAATTATCACTCCTTGAGTTTGCTCCCAATTATAAACCTGTTTTTCACGATATCCTGAAAATAGCCGAATTTCAACCGCTTCAATAATACCATTATGAAACAGTTGAGTATATGTCTCTATTTTTGATATTTGAGAGTCTATAGAGAAAACACAATAACCATCTGCATTATAGCGTATATCATAGCTGTTACCTGACAATGGGAGCAAATCATCACTTCTATTTGCTTTCCGGATATCAATGCTATTTCCCAAGACAAAGCTCCAAACAGGAATTATGTGAAAAAGAAGTTTAGCGTCGTTACCTAAGTTCCCTACACATTCATTGGCTAGTATCATAGATATTCGGTCAGATCGAAACTGCTTTATTTGATTTTTGATTGAGCCACTAAATAAGAATTGTTTTCTTAAATCGTCAATGTCCATATAGGATTTCCCGTTTGCATATCGAATGAAAAATGTATCTTTGTTACCATCCCAAAAGCTATGCGGCCTCGAAAAACTTTTCGGTATAGAAATGACGATTGCTATTGAACCATCTTCTAGCTCTACTGGTAAATATTCAATCCCATGTAGGTGGGGTCGAATGCGAGATAGGATCAGCTGTCTACAAGATGAAAGCCATTTATCAAATTCTTTCCTAGTGAATCCTGCACCTGTGATTTTCGTTGGGAACCTGTTCTCATCTTCTTGTATTCCAATTATTATTGTTCCTCCATCAGCATTTGCGAAAGATACTATCTCTTGTGCTAGCTTTGTTTTATCCCGTTCTTCCATCTTTCCATCTGGAAAGGTATAATCCTTATACTCCAGCTCTTTATTTTCTAACACCTTATCATCAATGTAAGTTTGTAATGTTTGGATAGATATCACTGATAGATCTGGTAAAATCATTTATCATCACCTCTATTCGCTATAATGGCCTACAAACTGGTGTCTAACGATGTCTATCGAATATTACTTCTGCACAATGTAAATGTTTTCCTTGTATATAATAGTATTTTTTACATAATGCATCCGGGGGCACCAAAGAGGCATACCCTGCAATGTTGCATACGAATTATGTTCAATAAAAAAGCCCTCCTTATTAGAGGGCAAGAGATTATCAATTCTGTTTTTCAATCATCGGCCATTATTAAATGGCAGCGTTTTTCTTCAACAGATAGCAGAGTTTTTCAGCATTTTCGGCATACCTTTGATCAGATGAATACAATTTCTCTAATATATAATCACTTCCAACATACTCTGCCAAAGGCAGATCAAAGGGGTATGAGCTATATGGATAATCCAATAGGGTTACAAGCGTGAAATAATCTTCTATCATGATGCTCATTATTTCGGATATACCTTGCAATGGTGTGAGCAAAATCCTGATTTTGGTTCCCGAAACCTCTGCTTCTATCACTTTGCCAGGCTTTGCTAATTGAGTATTCTTTCGCACGAAATATTCAACCGACAAATTAATTTCCCCCCTTGTAACGCATTGACCGAGGTGAAGTAGCTACAAATATCAATCCAATTCACTCAATCTTTCGATAGCCATTTTGTAGATTCGAGAATCATCACGAGGCCCAATGGCTATAATGCCCATCTCCACAATGCCATCATCATCTTTAGATGGACGGTAGATAATTCTTAAATTCAGACTCTTGCTTTTGATTTTGCCAAACTGGTGTAATTGCCCCTCACAACGGTTACCGTTACCTTCAGGTTTAAGTAGCGCGCCTTTTTCAGCTTGTTTCAAAATCAGCCTTAAAATATCATTTCTTTTGCCAGTAGCGAACGATTTATAATCCTGCATAGCCGATGGTGAAAACAACACCCTGGTTTTATATTTTTCAAGAATCAGGGCATTGAGTTGTTCTATCTTACTTTGAACCATTATTCATCATCCAAGTCCAAATTAGTGATGCTATTAATTAATTCATCTAATTCAAAATCGTTCGCGTCAATTACTTCGGATAGGGATAATACTGCCTTTTCATCCTTACGCTGTAGGGCTATTTGGTACATATGTTCATCCAAGGTTTTTTCAAAGACTTCCTGGATTTTTAACAAACGTACATAGTGCTCCAGATCAACCAACACCGCTGTAGCATCCCGGTTCTTTGCGTTTTGTATAACATAAATCTCGGATGTTTCTTCCCCGGCATATTTATTAAGAATTTCTGATAACCTATTGCTGCGAGTAAGATCAGTAACCGTTAATACATTATCCTTCAAAAAATTAAGAGTTTGAGACGTTGCTATCTTTTTCCTATTCATAATGTCCACGCTCACCCTTCTTCACTTCCTTTATTAATAGTATATGATTAGCGTGTTGTTTTATGTGTTAATTATATCACTGTTTATGCAACATACTCAAACAAAGTGGCAAACTGACTACTCCGCGCGACTGAAGTCAAGGGATGCTAGCTACAGGATTCTTGACTTCTTGCAGGGCTTAGGTGAACTACCTCCACTTACACTACAGCGTTGAAGATAGGGGACTTCTTGCATGACTTAGTTAAATAGATACGGTTAAATAATCAACCTCGCTCTCTGATTCAGGAACAGGTAGCCCATCTTCTTTAAGACCCTTAAGATGAAATTCTAGAGCCTTTTTTAGATTTTCTTTAACTTCGTTTATATTGGAACCAGTTGCAACACACCCTGGAACATCCGGAGAATACGCCGAATAATTATTGCCAGCTTTTTCGATAACAATTGAGTATTTCATATTATTTACCTCTCTTTCAGGCCTGCTTGCTTCAGTATACTATTCAAAGTACCTGGAGCTAAATCATCATTAAGTTTGCCAGCTATAGTAACCCTGCCTTTCTTTCTGGGATGTTTGAACTGCCGGTGGCTTCCCTCCTGAACATGCAAGTACCAGCCATCCTTTTGAATTAATTTTATAGCGTTTTTAACTTTCATAGGCATGGAATATATTACCTTCCATCTCTTATGTTATCTTTGTGTTCGCCTTCATAATTTATAATTTAACAAATGAATATAAACTTTAATAGGTAGCTTATTCAAATACTTTTTCATCAAAGGATGAACATCCGTTTCCCAATCTAATTCTCCATTCCCACACCCCAGGGTGGGGAAAGCAATTGATGTAATACCCTTTTCTGCATAGCTTTTGGCAAATTTCTGCAAACCAGCTTCAATATATTCAATTTTTGATGGCTGCTGCCAGTGTTTTTTGGTAGGGAAGTTAAGAACCCACTTATGGGGGGTTTTATATAACCATAATTGACCAACAGTAAACATTTTCTTTTCACAAAGGCTCTGATATTGTTGAAACATCTCTGGATAAATCTTCTTAAATTCTTTGGCCAAACCTTTACCCATGACTCCGATAGTATTAACGGGATTAACCAACACTCTGGCATGACTCTCAAAAATATTCCCAGATACATAGTTAATCACTAATATCACCCCTTTGTTTGTAACAAAAAGTTACCCTAATTATAGCCTAAATAGGTGCCTATACCTATTCAAGTCTCAATGATTGACTATTATCTTACATTTCTACTAGCATTAATACCCTGGTAGGTAATTATGAAACCATTCTCTGCTTCAATTATTGTCGGTACTTCATTAGGCGACATCGCTAATACGTTCTGCCCTCCATGCACCTTATGCCAGTGCATGGTTGCAACATCGGATGCGTCCCCTTCTTTGTATAGCAGGAGAACTCCCTCATTGGGTGCTATACGAGAACAAATATCCAAGCTAGCCCCGCAATCAACTACAACAATAGAGAACTTATCCTTAATTTGATCAACAAGTGCATGGGTATCGTGATGTGACGATATATGTTTATACGGGTCTATCGGCCACACATACACCCCGGCCCACTTAACCGGTGCATCGGCTTTCAGTATTCGCCAGTCTGATGTGATAAGCTGTTTTTCTGGTATTCCTATTGTTAATGCTGCTGTGCTCTCTGAGGACGCACAGACTAATGCTGAGTTGCTTATCGAGTTTGCCAACTTCACAGATACTTCTCCGGCAGCTGCTGGCCTTGACGGACACACTACATATAACGTGCCGTTTTTGGGAATGGTATGGCTTTTCTCATTGGTTCTTACTCCAGGTAATACCTGTAAATTGGTTTTTGGTTTAAGCTTTTCAACTATCTCGGCTACCGACATACATAAAATTGCATCTTCCCGCTGCTTCTTGATTGTCCAGTCCGATAATTGCCCGGTCCCGATAACATACAACGGGAGTTCTTTCGGGGCATAATCTATGCTGTTTTTATCGCATATTACTGATGTAGCCAGTTCCGGATCGTAGGTGGTATCAATACCATTTTCCTTCAATTCGGTTGCTGGTATCTTACCCAACACCAGTACCCGCGGCCTTGTCGGTTCGCTTTTCACTTGATTTCTCCCGGCTCCCTTGGCTTTGTATAACATAATATCGGCTTCCTTACATATGTCACACCCTTCCTGCCATTCGGCAACCCCGGCTGAGAACGTAGTCGATATAGTCCTGCTGTCAGGTAGGGTTATTATCCTCCTGGACCATTCTTCTCTTATCCTATCTACCACTATACAGGCTTGTGTAGAAGATGTGTAAGGCAGTACCAGGATAAATTCTTCCCCCCCGTATCGAAAGGCTAAATCAGCACCTTTTTCGGTACGGATATTGGATTTAAGAAAATCTCCGAAGGCAGCTAATACGGCATCCCCGCTATCGTGGCCGTAATTATCGTTCACCCGCTTGAAATGGTCTATATCCAGCATAACCAGACTATAAGGCATCTTGCGGAAACTCTGCTCGATTAACCATTCATTAAAGAATGCCCGGGAATATAAGCCGGTGAGTGAATCTGTATCCACCCTGCGCCAGAGGGCCTTCGTCTTTTTGCTCAACAAGCTAATCTCCCGTTTGATTTGAGGATTTATCTTTTTGACACAGTAATCCGCACCACATGACAGGTGTTCTTTATTCCCTTTCAAGACTACCAGCATCACTGTCTTGCTCCGCCTGTCTCTCCGAAACTTCTTTATATCGTCGATATTCCAGGACTTAGGGATGACTACCGCATCCAGGTCGTTATCAGCACCAAGCAGTTCTTCCAGGGTGGCTGCTTTAAATTTATGAAACTCACCCTCTTTGATGTATCCCGTTTTTATAAACAGCCCCCCAAAGTTGATTTTAGGCTTTGGCTGGCTCTTTACCGGTGTTGCTTCTTGCACTATTACCGGAAGGTTGCTGGTCTGCTGCGGTAATTCTTTGGGCTTTTCCTTCTTTTTTGGTTTCTTTAATTTTTTTAACGGGTTATGAAATGCCTTTTCTAAGTTTTCGTCTTCATCATCTTCGGGAAGCATATCTATAAAACTCGCTGCCTCTGATTTTGATGATTCATTTACAATGTCCTGGGGTAAATCTTTAAGTTTTCCCGGATTCTCGATTTTATCCAGTATTTTTTCAGTGGTCACAACGTCATATACATAATCATAGATCCCCCAACCTATAAGCTGCCTCATCCAGTTTCGGGCATCGTTATAGTCCGGGTTGCCCGGACAGAATATAATGCGTGTATTTTCATCCCTCAGCGGCTTTACCACGCTGCTGATTAAATCTTCATCACCGCTCAATAATGGTGACACTACAACTATATCGGGTTTTATAGTTGCTACCATATCTATGATTATGAAACGATTATAGCATTGAAAGAAATCCTGGTACTGCATTAGTTCTTCTTCTATTTTTTTAATCCCGGTTGCCAGTAGTACCTTCATCTGACAAAGCCTCCTCTTGCAGTTTTCTCGCTGCCTCAACTCTCTTTTTCCATGTCGGATGTGTTGATAAAAATATATGGTCTTTCCGTTCTTCTGGAAATTTCTCCATCATTTTTTCGCCAAAGCTTATCAAGTGTTCTCCCAAGCCTGCGTTAATTGCATAACGATCCGCTCTGTATTCTGCCAATGGCGAATTTAAACGTTCAATTAACTGAATTGCACGATCAATTAAGTATTTGAATGCAGCTAAAACAAATGAGCATAAAATTAAGGGTATAGATAATAAACCGATAAAAAAGAAAAGCTCATGCTCTTTATGCCAATCGAAAGGTTTATAAGCAAGAACAAATGCACCAGCTGTTAACATCCTTATAATATGATTGAACTGAGAATAATTATTATCTTTATGTTTTAAATGGCCTATCTCATGCGCTAATATCGCATGTAATTCGCTTTTCGTGGCGAAATTTAACATACCCCGACATACAACCAAAACGTCATCCCCGACTACGGAGGCATTTATTGAGGAAGATTCCGCAATATATACTTTAGGCTTCCTAATATCAAATCTGTTACATACGTCATCTAATATATGAAAAAATCTCTTCCTGTCCAACTCTGATGCCGGCCTTAATCCAGGCGTATTTTTCAGATATTGTTTCTTAAGATAACCGATTTTTAGCAGGATTAAATCTAAAACAAAAAGGCTAAATACTATCACAGTAAAGGTTTGTATTAAAATCAGTTTAGTTATTTCAGTTCCTAACAGTAACATGGGCACTCCCACCATCAAAAATAACAAACCCAAGCAAATTAGACTTGCTACCAGCAGATTGAATACACTCAAAATAAATCTCATAAAAACCACTCCTTTGCAGGGTATTCGCGTACCCTTTTTTCCATGAAAATAGACATTAAAAAAAGAGGTATATAAAATACCTCTCTCACTTGCTGATGGGCGTAAGAATACGATAGCCCATTTGCGACATTTTTGTTGTCCTCTGGACTTGGTTCTGTTTTGTTCTTATAACCCTTTTATAATAATACCTTTTTCCCAGACAATTTGCAACTATTTTCCTATAAATATTAATAATTGTTGCTCAATATAGACAATGGATTAACGACATCGCCATATTCCCCGCCATGAGGTCTAACCTCAAAATGCAGATGAGGCCCGGTGCCTCGCCCTGATGCACCTGATTCAGCAATTAATTGTCCCGCGTCCACCTGCTGACCTTTTTTTACTTTGTATTCAGATAAATGGCAATACCAAACATCATATATATAGTTGGTTATAATTACAGTCTTGCCGTATTCACCCTGGTACCCAATGTCCCACACTTCCCCGTTAAAAACGGAGTATAAAGGTGTTCCTACATCCATAGCAAAGTCTATTCCAGTGTGCCATCCGTTTGCCCAGTCGCCTTTCTGCCCATAGTCAGCGGTAACTTCATAAGTCCCTTTAAATGGCCATACTGTATTGATTGAGAACTTTTCTGCAATATCCCATATATTTTGAACATAATTATCTTTTGCCCAGGCCAAAACCTTTTCTTCGGAATATGATTCTTCGGTATTGGCAACTCCGTATTTAGACCACAGCTTTTCAGGTACATATTGGTGCCCTCCATACCCCGCTAGTCCCTTTAGTGTTTGGCTTTGCCAATCTCCCTCCCAATCTATTTGCGAAGGATTTAAACCTTTGTCTATTAAATTTATGCACCCTGCCAGGATGTTTATATTAGAATCGGACACAGCCTGTTTATAGTATTCTGCGTCTTTATTTGGCGTATCGTAATAATTCAGTATAAATTCCTCTGATAATAAATGAGAATATTCAGCCACCAATCTATCCACTGCGTATTTCTGCGTTCCCGGCGTTAACTGCATCAGCCCGAATGCCTTGGTTTGGGTATTATATGCTTCGGGGTCGAAACCGCTTTCTGTAAAAGCTATGGCTTGCAAAAACCATACAGGAAAACCGAATTCTTCTGCGGCCAGCAGAAAATACTGCGTTAATGCAGGGTTTACTATACCTGATGAGATATTATGATCGGAATAATAACCCTCGAACAGCCATTTCAAATTTTCTCTTTCTTCCGTAAAGCCTATCCCGGCTTGTATAAGCATATCGCGAGTCATACCTGGATCTTCCTCTGGGTTTTCCATTAAATCTACAATCCACTGGTCCAGCCGTTCCCATTCTTGATTTATTAAGGTTGTTGACACAAGTGCTTCATAAGTTGAACTCCAAGTACCGGCTTCGTCGCCATCTTCTTGCCACTCATACTCATAGACATAATGGCCTCTTATTGTATTGGCTTCAGTTAAGAGATATACATTGTAAGCATTACATACCCATTCTGTGCCTTCCTCGGTTTCCTGCAAGCTGCAATAAGTTCTGGTTGATTCTTTGTAATACAAATAGGGCCTGAATACTTCACCCACTTGTTCTTTAAATTCATCTGTAGTATTCAATTCACCATAAGTCAATATTTTGATTAAGTTGGCTGCATGGATTGTGCCATAATCGATTTTATGGGCTTTATCTAATCCATAGTAATCGTTTAAAACCCGTTCGGTATCTTTTCCGTGAATGCCGGTATATGTTGAGCTGTCTAGTAAATCGATTATATCTTCTTTGGTGTATATTCCTTCATGTCTGCCGGCAAAAAGTGTATCTGTATTGGTTTCCGCAAATTTTGTATTTAACCAGGCATCCCGAAAATTATTCTTATCTGCTATTTCAATATAGTATTGCTTTACTTTTTCGTTCTCAGAAGAATTGTCTAATGAAAAAAATACTTGCTGAGTGTCCTGTCCTGGAGCAGAAGGGCTGCCTGGGAAAATAGAGTAAATGGCAGCGACCGCAAACAATACAATCATCAAAATTATCCAAAAAGGTGCTGTGGCTGCAAAGAATTTAGCCAGGATAGGCAGAAGCTTCGCGGCTATTTTTTTACCTGCCTCTTTAGCTGCCTTTTTACCTGCCTTTTTCGCTTGATTACCTGCTGCACTTCCTAATTGCTTGGACTCTTGTTCTATATTTTGATCTAACTGATCACCGCTGGTCACTAAAAATCACCTCAAAAAAAGAAAACCTGCCCGAAGGTAGGTTTTGAGGATTATTGAATTATTGGAACTCGCTAGAAAGGGCAGTTGACCGGTCATCCATCCTATTCTGTTTCCAATTATCG
>CAZBKS010000042.1:0-10044 GCA_964492475.1 uncultured Syntrophomonas sp.
AAAGGGGTTACAGAAACGACCTTGCAGCTTCAAGCTGAAACCGATGAAAAAGCCAAAGTAAGCTGTATTGGTCCAGCGGGAGAAAATCTGTCGCTGATTGCGGCAATCATGAATGATTATCATCGCGCGGCAGGGCGTTCAGGAGTAGGAGCTGTAATGGGGAGTAAAAATCTGAAAGCAGTCGTAATCAAAGGCGCAGGCAGGAAAGTTGAAGTAGCTGACCCTGAGGCTCTGGCAGAAGTGGCTAAAAGATGCCGGGAAAAATTAAAGGAGAGCCCAGCTACCTCCATGGGATTGCCGGGGCTGGGAACTGCCATGTGTGTTACCCCCGTGAACAGTCAGGGAGCATATCCGATTAGAAATGGTCGTGAGTCTTTCACAGAAGATGACAGCGCTATCAACGGAGATACTCTGGCTGCCAGGTATCTGGTAAAAAAGGAGGGCTGTTCTCACTGTATGATACAGTGTGGCCGCGGAACCAAAGTCCCGGATGGACCTTATGCCTGTGAAGGTGAAGGCCCGGAATATGAAAGCCTGTGGGCAATGGGTGCCTGCTGCGGGATACTGGACCGTATGGATGCGGTAATTAAGGCCAATCAATTCTGTGATGAACTGGGTATGGATACTATGAGTATGGGTTTGACTATTGCCTGCGCCATGGATATGTTTGAAGACGGCCTTATACCGGTAGAGGATATTGGCGCTCCCTTGAATTTTGGAGATGCGGCTATGATGGTCAAGCTGGTTGAAGATACTGGTTACGGTAAAGGATTTGGTGCTAAACTGGCCCAGGGCTCTTATAGACTCGCTGAATCGTATGGGCATCCCGAATATTCGCTAAGCAGTAAAAAGCAGGAAATAGCAGCCTATGATCCCCGTGGAGCTCAGGCGGTAGGATTGGGTTATGCAACTTCTAATCGGGGTGCATGCCACTGTAGGTCCAATGTTCATCAGCAGGAGCTCCTTGGTGCAGACCCGGTTGACCCTCATATTACCGAAGGTAAAGCTCAGCTGGTAAAGGACAAACAGGATTTCTGGAGCACAGTGGATGCGGCAGGTATATGCGCATTCCTATTCTTCGGCATTACGCCTCAGGAATTTCTGGATGCATTGACGGCGGTTACCGGAGTGAAGTGGGACATGGAACTGGTGCAAAAAACTGGAGAACGTATTTGGAATATGGAAAAATTATTCAATCTAAAAGCTGGGTTGAGTGTTAAAGATGATAGTTTATCGCCACGTTTCCTTAATGATCCACCCAAAACCGGTCCCACTGCAGGCATGGTAAACAAACTGGGCGAAATGCTGCCTGAGTATTATGCTCTCAGGGGATGGGATGCAGCGGGAGTTCCCAGTGTAGAAAAACTTCAGGAACTGGGATTATAGATTAAAATATGAGGTTAGGGAAGCGCGGCAGCGCGCTTCCTATCTCTTAGAGAATATTTGTAACTCGCTTTGAAAAATAGAAAAAATGACCGGACCTAATGAGGAGGAGAAAATGGCATACAAGATTACAGATGAATGTACCATGTGTGGATTATGTGCGGATCAATGTCCTACGGAGGCTATCCGGGAGGGTGAATCCCAATACCTGATTATTCAGGATAACTGTATAGAATGTGGTGTTTGCTCAGACACTTGTCCTGTTGGTGCTATTATGGAAGAATAATGGCCACGTAATTACCGGCCAATTCAATTAACTATTTGGGAAAAAAGCGAATCTTACTGTCAACCCGAGTTGACAGTAAGATTTATTCTACAACAACATAGGTTGGGGGGGAAAACATGATTCAAATTACGGGCACTGCTCCGAATGTATTAATAGTATCTGGCCCAAGAAAGCGTATAAGTCAGAAGGTAGCCAAATACTGTGCGAATCTTGGTGCGCGGGTTATGATTGTCAATATCAGTCTGATAGACAACAGTATAATAATCGAAGACATTAATCAAGAGGGAGTAAGATATGCTTCAATTACCCGGGAGGTAAATAGTGAGAAGGAAGCAAGGCAGATAATTCACACTTACCTTGGAGACTGTCCTAAATTAAAAGCGGTAATTAATTTTGCTGGACCTGAAAGGGCTGAGCTAATTAATATAATAGACATCCTGGATCCTGAAGGGGGAGTTTTATACACAGCAACATAATAAGTAGGCAAGTATCATCAAGAGCAGCCTGCTCATGGCAGATAATTCTGGTGAAGTGCATTGAAATGGAATTGATTTAATGTGCAGGCTATGTGAGCAGGAAACGGTATTAATAGAGAGAACATTATATATAGAGTTTCTTTATTGATTTTCACATGACGAGGAGATATATAATGAAAAACCTTAGTGAGTCCAGGATTGTTGCCGTAGATGATATGAGTATGAATTTAGAACTGATAATGGACGTTTTAGGGGAAGAATACGAAGTCTTAAGCGCTGATAACGGGAAAGACGCCTTGAGGCTAATCAAAGAAAAGAAACCTGATCTTATTCTGCTGGACATTAGAATGCCTGATATGGATGGTTATGAAGTGTGCCGGAGATTAAAAAACGATCCCCTCACCTACCATATCCCAGTAATATTTCTATCCGGGATGAGTCAATTGGATGATAAAGAACAGGGATTTGAACTGGGAGCAGTTGATTATCTGACCAAACCTTTTGAAATATCAGAATTGCGAGCCAGGGTTAAGACTCACCTGAAACTCAAGATTTACCAGGAGCGCCTGGAGAATCAAAATGTCATTTTGGAAGAAGAGGTGCAAAAAAGAACCAGAGAATTAGAAAGAGCTATAAAAAACCTGCGGGATTCCTCATTTGAAATGATCTGGCGTTTGACCCGGATAGCCGAATTTAGAGATGATGATACTGGATCCCATATTTTAAGGATGAGTCATTATTCAGAAATAATAGCCCGGAATCTCAGTTTGGATCAAAATAAAATACGATATTTGATGAATGCTGCTCCCATGCATGATATTGGCAAGATAGCCATACCCGACAGAATACTATTAAAACCAGATCCCCTTACAGCAGAGGAATGCGAAGTTATGAAAACGCACACCACTATTGGTGCCGCAATACTTCAGGATTCAAAGAGCGAAATGATTGAAATGGGCCGCTTAATTGCTTTAACCCATCATGAAAAATGGGATGGCAGCGGTTACCCCCGGGGCCTGAAGAGAGAGCAAATACCATTGTATGGCAGGATCGTAGCGGTAGCAGATGTATTTGACGCTCTAATGACTAACCGTCCATACAAGGAAGCTTATTCCCTGGAAAAATCGCTCCGAATCATCCGGGAAGATAGCGGAAAACATTTTGACCCTGAGGTAGTTAAAGCTTTTTGCAGTTCCCTGGAAGAGATTCGGGAAACGGGGACAGGTTCCTTGTCCCACTGGTTTAATGCTTAGATAGCTCTCAAAATCGAATAATTCTCTTTTATGATCCATTAATTATCTGAAGTTGAGGGGTAGGGCAGAAAGCCTACCCCAGGCTATAATTTAGGATCTTAGAACTTGGGAGATTTTATCCAGTAAAATATTGGCGGTTACCGGCTTGGGAATATAATCAATTGCACCGAGATTTAACAGCTGTTCAATTTGGTAACTATAACCAGAAATCAACAATACTTTGACATTAGGTTGAATATTTTTCAATTCTCCAAATACTTCGCTTCCATTAATAGTGGGCATTATCATATCCAGAATTACCAGATCACATTGGTCTGGGTATTTTTCATAATAAGCAACAGCACTATTACCATCGGTGAAAGCTTCCACCTCATATCCATGTTCTTTTAACAGTTCGGTCAGTAGTTCGCGGACCACTAAATCATCGTCAATTAGTAGAATTCTCCCCGCAGTTTGGAGCTGCTCAGTTTGGGTACTGGAGAGTTGGTCAGGATAATAAGCACTGGAAACAGGCAAATAGATAGTAAAGGTAGTTCCTTTGCCCGGACTGCTCTCAACATTAATCCCCCCTTTATGCGAGGTGATGGTGCCAAACACTGTGGGCAGGCCCATCCCGGTGCCTTTCCCCGTCTCTTTGGTAGTAAAAAAGGGTTCAAACATTCTTGATTTAGTTTTTTGGTCCATACCGGAACCGCTGTCTTTTATGATTAGTTTTATATACTTGCCCGGTTCCAGCTGGGGCAAGATTTTACTGGTATCCGATTTTCTCAGTGCGCATAAACCAGTCCTTATCTCAATTATCCCGCCTCTGGGCATGGCATCCCGGGAATTTAAACACAGGTTAAGAAGAGCATTCTGCAGTTGGCCAGGGTCTCCATTAACTACAGGATTATCTGCCTGCAAGTCTACCTCAATATGAATGCGCCGATCCAGAGTATGTTCCAGCATGGAGACGGTGTCAGTTATCAAGCTGTGTATATCTACACAGGTTAGGATTAATTGACTTTTGCGGGCAAAAGTAAGCAACTGCTGGGTTAGATCGGCAGAATGCCGGGCAGCGGAACCTATCATACGAGCATATTTCGTCAGCAGGGGATCACTGGTTTTATTCTGCAGCAAATCCGCATAACCCAGTATGCCCATAAGCTGGTTGTTGAAATCATGGGCTATTCCTCCTGCCAGCTGTCCTATAACCTGCATTTTTTCAGCCTGACGCAGCTGTTCTTCAAGTTTGATTTTATCGGTGACATCTTCAAATACGGTAAGAAGCATGGTGGGAGTACCGGCCTGGTCATAGACCGGGATTTTGATATAATCAGTAATTATATCAACCCCATGATCCCTGAGCTGTTTCCCGGCTACTCTAAATATCTGGCCCTGCTCAATTACCTGTTTATCTTCTTGCTCAATACGTTTAGCCAGCTGAGGCTCAAACAGCTCGTAATCGGTTTTGCCCAGTACCTGATCTTTGCCCGCGTTAAACATCTTTTCCAGTGAGTTGTTAAAAAAGGTATAGGTCAGACTATTTTGAGGATCTTTGGCCGAGATACCTACCGGCATATTACCCAACAGGTTTTCCAGCAGGTTTTTCTGCTGCAGTATTTCGGATTCGGCCTGTTTCTTCAGGGTGATATTTTCTACCATGGCCACTGCCAGAAGATCATTATAATTAATATCATCGATCCTGGTTACTGTAACAGATACCCACAGCTGTCGGCCTGCTTTGCTTATGTAACGGGTCTCCAGGGTAAAAGATTTGCGATTACCTTTAAAAAGTTCATCATACAAGTATCTGCAGGTAGCAAAATCCTCTGGGTGGATAAGTTCCTTTAGAGATATTTCGGTTAATTCATGCCTGAGATAACCTGTTATTATTTCAAAGGTATTATTAACCAGCAGGAGTTTATAGTCCGGGTTTATTAAAGCTATGCCCAGGGGAGCATTTTCGAATATGGAACGGAATCTCAACTCACTGGACTCCAGTTCAGCTTCAACCTGCTTGCGTTCGGTTATATCCAGCATTACGCCTAAAATATGGGTAACTCGGCCGCTCTCATCTCTGGCCATATGCATAGTATCCTGTATCCATTTGATATCTTTATCAGCGGTTATCATTCGATATTGTGAAGACCAACTATGGGCAGTGCTTTGAATGGCTTCCATAGTGGTACTGCGAATCCGGGATAAATCTTCCGGATGCACAAACAGGCTGCGTTTTTCTATATTGGCTATCATATATTCGGGGTCATAGCCTAATAAAGTTTTGCACTGCGGACTGATAATAATAGATGATTGATCATCCAGTTCCCCATAATAAACTACAGCAGGCAGGGTGTTGATCAGTTCCCGATAACGGCTCTCAGACTCCCTTAAGGCTTGTTCGATGGTTCTCAACGGGGTAAGATCTTGAATAATACCGCTCAACCCAATTGCTTCATGGTTTTCATCAAGGTCCGTTACGGATCTTCCATATATATATTTTAGCTCGCCGTTATAATTAAATATTCTGAAATAAGCCTCGTAGCTTTTGGCGTCCTGCATACTCTTTTTCATCGAGGTTATTATATCATGGCGTTCCTGAGGATGAAGCAGTGATAAAAAAGTTTTTATCGAAGGTTTAAGTTGCTCTGAACTGCAGCCCAGAATAGAATAAATGTCATCCGACCAGGTCAACCTGCGATCAGCCAAGTTGTACTGCCAGCTTCCCAGGTGAGCTATGGATTGAGCATGTTTGAGCTGTTTAGCCCGGTCTTCCGCGATTTTTCTGGATTTATCCAGCTTGTCGGTAATTAAACGTAATTCCAAGACAATGCCCAGTGATTTGGCGGCGAACTGTAGGGCTGCTACCTCTGGTTCTGACCACTGTCGCTGCTGTATACATTCATCGAAACCAATAATTCCCCAGAACTCTTGATTTACAAAGATGGGTACATGCACCATACTCAGAATGTTCTGTTTTTCAAGAGTCTGCTGGAGCACATCATCATGTAATTCAAATGTATGAACTATATAGACATCGTTATTTAAAAGACTTCTGACTACCTCTGAATTATACTCCTCCAGTGGGAAGTTCTGCAGATCCGGGTCGTCTATAAAAGCCTGGATAGAATCATTGCACCATTCCAGATAATAATGGAGAATTATCTTGCCTTCGATACTGCGGGAGCTGTTAAACAGGTAAACCCGGCTAACTTCAGCTGCCCCGCCTAAAAATTTAAGGGCGGTTTGCAGACCTGCGCCAATATCCTCGGATGGAATAAGGATATCCGTGCTGAGCGCCAGCGCTTGAAATATATTGACACAACGCAACATAAGTTGTTCAGCTTTATCAGGTTTTATTTCGTCTTTTATTGATCCCGCCCTTTTATCCGTATGGGGATCAGTCCCCTGTTCGCGTCTAAACTGAGATTTGCTTAAGATATGGTCAGCTTTGGATTCAGAATTCAGCCGGAAATGAGCCAGTTCCTGTTGGAGCCGGCGATTTTCTTCTTCCAGTTCCTTTAATCGTTTCTCAAATTCCTGCATCTACCAGTTTCCTTCCGGTTGAACAATTTGATCACTCAGGATTATCAGGTAAATAAAGAAAGTCCTAGGTGGTGCTACTTATAATTAGTTTTTCTTCACTGAATAAAGTTTTCCTCCCTGAATACAGGTCAATAATAAATAAATTGGCTTAATAGAATTAGTGGATATAAAAAAATAAAACTAAAGGCTGATTAATTTATATTTTCTAATCAAATCCCAAACAACTAAATAGACAGCCGGCTTTTATCTTTAAACTTAAGCGGCAGTAATTTAACTGACATATTTTACGCAGCATTCCAATATCTATGTAAAACAGAGGTGATAACAACATGTCAGCCGCAGAAGAAATGGATGTACTAACCAATGAGATCTTTCCCATCCTGCCACCGTCGGTAAGACAAATGTTTTTAAGGGTTGATGGCAAGAAATTAGGCAATATCGAAGAAATCCGTATGAGATGCAACCAGCCTTTAATTATCAGGCAATCAGGTTATGAATGCGGATTGGATCCTAAGACAGGAATTACTGCTGATATTAATAGATCCTACCATGTAACCAGGGAAGATCTTCTGCGAACAATTGCTGCTATCAGTGACAATTCCCTGTATGCCTTTGAAGATGATATCCGAAAAGGGTTCATTACCATATCAGGCGGACACCGGGTTGGTCTGGCCGGACAAGTATTGATGCAGGATATGCACATTAAAGCCATTAAAGAATTCTCCAGTATCTGTATCCGCATTGCGCGGGAAATCAAGAACTGTGCCAGCGGGATAATGAATACTATTTATTCGCCAGCCGATAAGGTATATAACTCTCTGCTGGTTTCGCCGCCGCGCTGCGGGAAAACTACCCTGCTGAGAGATATAGCCAGACTGTTATCTTCGGGAAGCCGCCATCATAAAGCCCAAAATGTAGTGATAGTCGATGAAAGGTCGGAACTGGCCGGTTGTTACCTGGGAATACCGCAATTAGACGTAGGGATTCGCACCGATGTTTTGGACTCATGCGCTAAGGCGGCCGGGATGATGATAGCAGTCCGGGCCATGTCTCCGGAGGTTATTATTACTGATGAACTGGGAAGAAAGGAAGATGTGGATGCTGTTCAGGAATGCATTAATGCCGGTGTAAGTATTATAAGCAGTATACACGCGGGAACTATCGAGGAATTGCAGAATCGTCCCATTATGAGGGACGTGATCGCAACCAAAGCATTTAAAAATATTATTTTACTTTCCAGGAGCAGAGGACCGGGAACAATAGATAAGATAGTCAGGTGGGATTGAATATGGCCTGTTTTAAAATGATAGGTACTGCGCTGATTATTTCCAGTTTGGGGGCCTGGGGATTATCTGGCGCTCGAGGAATAGGGAAGAGAACCGAGGAGTTAAAAGAATTAAGGTTTGCCATAGCCTTCCTGGAAAAAGAAATTACTTATATGAATACCCCGCTAACCCGGGCCTTGGAAAGAACTGCTCGTATGTGCCAGCATCCCGTATCCTCTCTTTTTATGGAGAGTGCCATAAGCCTGAAGGCTGGAAAAGGACTAACAGCTGGAGAAGCCTGGATGAATGGCATTGAGAATTTAAGTGTTACAAGTAACCTGAAGAAGACTGATTTGGAGATATTGGGGACTGCTGCCCATCATCTGGGAGTCAGTGACAGCTCAGATCAGCGGAAGTTCCTGGCCCTGTTGCAGGAAGAAATCAAAATTCAGGAAGAAAAAGCCCACCAAGAACAGGCTGCTAACCAGAAATTATGGTCTTACGGTGGTTTTATTCTGGGCATAGTAATCGTCCTGCTGCTAATCTAATGGGGTATATGGTTGGCATCTGCCGGGGGTAATACCGTTATAAAATTACTGGGATGGGAGGCTCTTTTATGGATATCGATATAATATTTCGGATAGCCGGGATTGGGATACTGATAGCAATTTTGTCTATAGTACTAAAACAAGCCCAAAAGGAAGAACAAGCTGAAATGTTAACTTTAGCCGGCGTTGTCGTAGTACTCATCATGGTGGTGCAGTTAATGAATCAGCTATTTACCGTGGTCAGGTCGGTTTTCAATCTCTAAAGCCTAGTATTAATGGAAATTATTTTCACTGATAATAAGGGGAGATTATATTGGAAATAGCTCAGATTGTGGGATTAGCTCTGGTAACCACCATAATGCTCCTCATTCTCAGACAGGAAAAACCAGTTATGGCAGTAATATTGAGTATTGTATTCAGTATCATAATTTTTACTTTCTTAATGGGAAAGATGACCTCCATTCTGAACGTAATGAGTGAATTGACCCGCCGGGCCGGGATTAATTATTTCTTTCTCAGCACCCTGCTAAAAATACTGGGGGTTGCTTATCTGGCGGAATTTGCGGCAGCTATATGCCAGGATGCCGGTGAACAGGCGGTAGCCAGGAAGGTTGAATTCGCCGCAAAAATTATAATAGCTGTACTGACCCTGCCCATAATGATTGCCATACTCGAATCTCTTATGGAACTAATGCCTGTTTAATAGAACGGACTCTTATGGTGGTTAGGGGGGAACAAGGCATGCATCCAAAATGCCGCTTTTTATTACTGTTATGGTTGATCTTCGTAATATTATCCTGTACACCGGTTTGGGCAGCAGATAACGAAAGCAATGAGGAAGTATTTTCGCTGCAGGATACTATAGAAAGTCTGGACACGGATTTTTTAGATGAATACAAAAATAATCTGGACAGTGAGATTGCTGATTATATAGGCGGCAATTCGGTTAAAGACTGGTTCCTGGACTTCATTAAGGGGGATTGGAACTTTGATATAAAGAACCTGGGTCAGGATATGGTGCAATTTCTATTTAAAGAAGTAGTTGCCAATTCTAGTTTACTGGGCAAAATATTGATTCTGGCAGTTATATCTGCTCTCTTGATAAATCTTCAGACTGCTTTTGCATCAGATGTTGCCCGTATTTCATATCTGGCCTGTTTCCTTGCTTTGTGTGCGATAGCTATCAGTTCTTTCAAATTAGTGCTAGACGTGGGACAGAACACCATTGAGAACATGGTCACTTTTATGGTAGGCATGCTGCCTCAGATGCTGGTTTTGACTGCGGGCCTGGGTAATATTAATGCTTCG
>CAZBKS010000043.1:0-4522 GCA_964492475.1 uncultured Syntrophomonas sp.
GTACGCTGCACTGGGTCTCAGCCAGTCATGCAGTACCGGCCGAAGTTCGTCTGTATGATCATTTATTTGTTCCGGAAAACCCTGATAATGATGACGATGGTCGTGATTTTACCCAGAAACTCAATCAAAAATCATTGAGCATTATAAGCAATTGCATGGTGGAACCTGGCCTGGAGTCTTCACTGCCCGGGGAACGCTTCCAGTTCCTACGTCAGGGGTATTTCGTAGTCGATCCGGATACCAGTCCCGGTAATCCGGTATTCAATAGGATTGTACCCCTGAGGGATACCTGGGCTAAAATACAGAAAAATGGATAAAAGACCAAAGGGTACGGAAGAATTGGGAACAACGGCGAAAGAGGTGTATGATAATGAGCGATGATAATGAAAAAGCTGCAAAACTGCTTAACCAAATTCTTAAAGAGATTAAAAAGCTGGATCAGAGGTTTACCAATATGGAAAACCAGTTTATTTTGATAAAAAAGGATATAGAATCCCTGGATAGCAGTATGGGTGAAATTGAAGGGAGCATAAGCAGTATCAACGACACCGTAAGCTCCATAGAAGTGAATATAAGCAGTATGGCCCTGGATTCGTTGAACGATTTATAAATCTGACCATTATCTGGATGGTCAAGGCGACATCTCATAACCATTTTTTATTTACTAACCACAAGCCAGGAGAAGCCCCATGTAGCCATGAACTGCAGGGTAGCCCCCCGTTCAATCTTCGAAACAACCTCCTGCGGTTGTAGATAATGCAGCAATAAAATTGTGCAGATCATTTAAAGGGTTCAACCATCATAATAAAATGATAGTTGAACCTTAGTTCTGCGCGTCGATGTCTACTCCAGAACTGGTTTCCCTACAAAAAAATAAGATCGGCTGATTACCCAAAAGGGAGAACCATATGTGCCGGTGACGCTATCTACGGTTTTTGTAAAGTTGCAGGTAGTGAAGGATTAGGTTCGCCGTTCATGCGTAAGATGCAAAAGATGACAATCAGACCGTCCCCGAGTCTCACTTAATATAGCCTCTTATGACCAAACGATTATACTCTCCGTTGGCAGGCCTTATCTTAGGGTCGCAGGTAGTCAGTGTAATAGCAGGTTTGTCAGTGGGTTCAATAACGCTCCAGTCCTGGTTATCGGTTATATAGTTCATAGACACCAGGTACTGGTAAGTTATATCATTATAATACAGAATAATAGAATCCCCGGGCATGAGTTTATCCAAGTTCCAGAAGGGAGAGCCATGAGCGTTACGATGACCGGCGATGCACACATTACCGGTGTTGGGATCATCACTCTGGGGGTAGAAACCAATACCCTGTCTGAGGACATCATCAGAAACCCCATACAATACATCTATTTTTATTCCCAATTTTGGTATTTCCAGTACCGCAGTAGAACCCTGGGGCAGGGTCCCTTGTCTATCCCAGGTAGGAGTATCATCATCTGCAGTATCCACAACTTCAGCTGGCTCGGGTTCTGTTGTATCATCCTCAGTACTGACTTCTTCCACAGTCTGAGGGGGCTTTATCAGGTCATAATAAACTCCCTGCAGATAAGGAAAGGCTGCAATAATAATCCCGGTCAATATCAGTAAGGATGCTAAAATCGAAATTAACATCTTTCTATTGGGTAATTGTAATTTATTGAATTTCATTCTATTCTCCTCTATATATACATTATAGAATTACACTTACTATTCTCGCAAAAATATAGCTCCTATAGCAAGATAAAAGTACACAAAAAACCTGCGATAAATTAATAAGGCCATATTTATAATATATTTATCGTAAAATGAGAATACAAGATATACAGGGCGAAAGGAGAGAGACTATCTGAAAGGTCAAAACCGGAATTACAACATACTTATAAGCCTGATAAACACCTGTTTATTTATGATACTTGCTGCCGCTGGTATAATTCTAGTTCTATCCGGAAAAGGGTTGAAAGCGCTGGGCGTACAGATCCAGATCCTATCATCACCAGTTGCAGGCTTCGGCCTGGATCAATGGCTTAATATACATATTATTATCGGAATATTATTTCTGATCAGCACTATATTACATCTCACGGTACATTACAAGGCGTTCCTGTCCTATTTGAAGGGGACTTCCAGAGTTCGCTTGATGAGGAAAATAGTCTGTATCCTAACTGCAGTCCTGTTTATTAGCGCGGCAGTTCCAGGATTGATCCTATTTTTAGATGACAGCGGAAAGGGAGGAAATCAGCTCGGGGCGGCAGGAAACTCTAATCGCTGGAGCGAGGCATCCACGAACAATCAATATTATGCAGCAGGACAGGGATGGGGTAGACAGTTCCTTAAAAAGCAGTCCGAAGCCGGGACTCTGGATGGGTCAGGTGAAGGCTGGGGACATGGCAATGGGCAGGGAGACCGTAAGAACTATGCTTTCTGGCACACCCTGAGCGGCTTGCTGCTGATCTTAGCCGGTGGATGGCATTTCTATTATAACTGGAAAGTTTTCAAGGCCTGCTTTACTGCAAATCTGACGGTAAAAGGAAATTCTGGAAAGAACTTCTGATCTCACCTGGAATGGCGATATTAATTATAGCCGGTATTAGCTTGGACTTTCCTTTATTTGTGTGGCTGCTGTCAGTATAGGTGATATCAAGTTATATTAGCTACACACGAACAAACGAAGTTGGAAAAGATAAGCACAATTTGTGCACAGGGATTTGGAAGAAAAAATGATATGAAATCTAAAGACTGGTCAGGATGATGGGTTTAACGTCATTAATGAGTTTGGCAGGGCATGAGCAGTTGGTTTCAAATGAATGTTGGATACGATTAATAGCTTTGACGGCCTGATCGGCATCCAGACCCGTTAACAGGAGCAGGTACTGATGATCGTTCCAGCGGCAAACCACATCACCACGGCGCAGGTTTGCGGTAAGGGTGCGATGAAGAAGATCCATGCATTCACCATGATCAGCATCAGTATTACTGAAATCCGGGTCAAGGACAAACATGGCCAGAAATATCGGCAAACCGCTACGTTCCGAACGTCTTAGCTCCGTTTTATAAAGGAAGCGAAACGCCTCAGGATTGCACAGCATACACCCGGGAGGCTCTACAGCTTTATCTAAATGTTTTTGTATCACTGCAAGATCCGGACCGAGATTATTGTTCTCAAGTTCGCCTAGTGATGAAAAATGGGGCAGGACACTTTTTAAATCAATTCCCATCTCTTTTTGAAAAACAGAAGAGGCGTATTCCAGGTGGGATCTTGCCTGAGCTATACTGCCTGCCTTTAAGAGAGCGAACAGATAAGCAGCATGAATTTCTTCCTTATAAAATTCCAGTTGGATGGCTTTTTCACATATTTCAATGACTTTCTCATTTTCATCGGTCTTTAACAGCAGATTGGTGACTTCTTGAACTGCGTTGACATAAAGGCGGTGATAATAGTTTCTTAATGGTATAGTCCACTCAGTATAAGCGAGTTCTGGCAGGTAGTCCCCCTTATATACCTCTATAGCTTCCAGGTATAAATTTATGGCCTGCTGAGTTTCAGTGCTGCTGAGCTGTTTGGCGCCTGTACACAACTGCTCAAAATGAAGGAAGTCCAAACAGCAGTTGGTATTTTCATTCCAGGCATAGGTTCCAGCAGAAAAAATAATGGAGGATACCGAGGTCGTGGTAAGGTTATTATTATCAATAAGCTGTCTCAGGCGGTATATCATCGAGTGCAGGGAATTGCGGCTGTCATAGAAGTCCTGTTCAGGCCACAGGCTGTCTATTATAGTATCGCCATGTACATTCCTGCCGCGATTGCTAATGATGAATTTAAACAATTCCCATAATTTATAAGAACGCCGGGCTTCTGATGAAATAACCCGATCACCTCTGCGCACACAAAACTGTCCCAGAGTATAAATTTCCAGGGTTTCATCCTTGTTGTTATCCTCTACTGGATAAGTACTGCGCAAATACATCAACTCCATGAAATTACTGCAATCAGGGCGTTTACCCTGTAAAGCCAGCAACAATTAGAACAAATCATTTCTGCTATATTTTAACATATATTATAATAAATTTGTCAAAAACCAGAATAAAATAGGGAAGGCATATATTAACAGGACAGAGCTGCCTGTCTGCTCGAAAATAATCGATTATAACTATAAGAACAAACAGCGGGGAGAGTGCTCCCCGCTGTTTCAGGTGATCAGATAATTTTATCTCATCTTATAGGATCAGGATACTACCTGCCTATTTTTCTAATTGCAACTCCGCCGGCGGCCAGTATAATACCAAGTCCTGCTGCAATTGGAACAGCACCGGTGTTGGGCAGTTCAGGAGTTGGTTCAGCAACTTCGATAGTTTCCTGTGCTGCGGGCTCAGAAAGTGGAGCAGCAACCAGTACCGGCGGTTCTTCTGGAATGCTGGTAGGCTCAGTTTCATCATCACTACTGGTATTATTGCGGGTATAATCATAATGATTATCGTTGTCATCGTTATTATCGTTATTATCGTTATTATCGTTATCGTCGTTAT
>CAZBKS010000043.1:4622-5373 GCA_964492475.1 uncultured Syntrophomonas sp.
TTATCGTTGTCATCGTTATTATCGTTATTATCGTTATTATCGTTATCGTCGTTATTATCGTTATTATCGTTATTATCGTTATTATCATCGTTATCTTCATCATCACTGAAGGTATTGGTTATGGTGGTCTCCATATCTACTGGTCCACAACATACAATTTCAATTTCCTGGGTCATTTCACCGCAGCTGCTGTCACAGGTAGAGCACAAACTACTTACGTTAAACAATGAACCGGAGAAAACGAATGTGTAGGTTCCTGCTTCAGGATCTTCGTAAGTGACTGGAGTATTTAGTGCTACGCTGCCATGATCTATTTCTTCGCCGTCTCTATACAAGGTCTAATCGACAGTATCAGGTAAAAAGGGCAAATTTTCTATTAACTCATTGTAGGATACCTGTGCCCAGATAGAATCATAGCCAGAACTAATAGTGTATGGACCCGGGTCATAAGAAGACAGGGCTCCATCAACTGCTGTTTCTTCAATAGAATAGGTGCCATTACCTTCAAATATTACCGCGTCTCCAGCTGCACCATCAGATCCTGCTATTGGATGTAGTGAAGCAACGACTTCGTTTTCCTGCAGTACATTAACCGTATATTCAGGTGCATCCGCAGGTTCGTTTTCGGCTATCTTATAGATATAAAGCTTTCCTGGCACTTCTTCACCGTATCCCGAATCGCCTACCAGGAAAAAGTCCGAACAGTTAAAGCCCGGATCATTATCATCATCATTGCATCCATTACAACCGT
>CAZBKS010000043.1:5473-9489 GCA_964492475.1 uncultured Syntrophomonas sp.
TGTTGCCGTTGTTGCCGTTGTTGCCGTTGTTGCCGTTGTTGCCGTTGTTGCCGTTGTTGCCGTTATTGCCGTTATTGCCGTTATTGCCGTTATTGCCGTTATTGCCGTTGTTGCCGTTGTTGCCGTTATTGCCGTTATTGCCATTGCCATCGCCATTGTTATCATTGCTAAAACCGTTGTTGCCATTATTCCCATTACCGGCGCCGCCGTTGTTATCATTGCTGCCGCCCTGGTTCTGATTCTGGTTCTGGTTATGATTTTGGCTGTTGCCGGGGACTGCCGAAGCAAAACTAACACTGAATATCAGACATATAGACATCATCAGGGCAAATATTAACATGTATCTACGGGAATTATGTATTTTCATTAAATGTACCTCCTATTATTTATAAAATATTTTGAAGCTTCACCAGCCCGTTGATAGATTGCTTAGGAAACCTCGTTAATTTGGTCCCAGCTAGTGAACTCTGTACCCGGTTCAATACCCCGGGATTCTTCCCATGCTTCCTGCATAAGCTTACTCATCTCCAATATGCTTCGAAAAGGCCGGCTTTTCTTGCCTTCCAACCATTCGATGTTTCCCTGCCAGGTAGCGTTCTGCCGAAACTGCACTCGTAGTATAAATATAGTCCTGTTTGCTGGAATGAATGGATTTTCAACTGCCATATGCTTTTTCCTCCGATACTACAGGGTTTGATTAACTCCCTCCTTCCGGGCCAAATTAATTGCAGACTTGCTGCAACTATAAGCTTAATAAAATATTAACCGGGAGGAGTTACAAATCAATTACAAATACCATAAAAAAGGAAAATATTTTTGCCATCAAAAACTTGCTGCGAGTCAAAATTTAGTTATAAACAAAAAAATATGGATAGAAAAACAATGCGTATAGGAGAAGGCTCAGGGCATAAGGATATACGGTCCGGGTTTTGGAATATGGTTGAGTAAATACGGTGTAAGTATAGGTATACAAGGATGCTTATAGCAGCAGAGAGGATTAATCCTACTCCCGCCGAGGTTAAAGATAGTGGGGAAGATATTAGGTGTAGTTTATTAATATAAGCAGCAAAAGGTGCCAATATATCTGTATAAGGGCGGCTCCATTAGAAATCTCTGTGGTGGACAAACTCAGTTTGCTCTCCAGCATTGCCCTATCCTCTCAATAGTAAAAGTTGTGAATATGGTTCCCCATATAGAAAAAACAGCGGGGAGGTATATCCACCGCTGTTTAAATTTTAATATATTGTTAGCTTAGTATACAGTTTATTTCTTAATCCTTCTAATTGCCAGTCCGCCTGCTGCCAGAATAAGTCCCAGTCCTACTGCCATGGGTGCGCCAGTTTTAGGCAGTTCAGGAGACGGCTCAGGAACGGTAATTATTTCCGGTACATCTTGGGCCTTTATCTCAGGCTCCGGCTGAGCGGGTTCCGGTTCTGTTACTGTAGTAGGTTCATCACTTGTGGTAATGGTGATGCTGCCGTTATCGCTGGAACCCCCACTGCTGCTGGAACGGAATCGGTTGGTGATTAAAACCGTAATATCTTTAGTATTATTGGAATTAATTGCGAAGGCTTCGCAGTCTTCATTAGCATCGCCACCATCAACCGCATATTTGACCGATTTCAGTCTGCTAATGTCCTCGGTATCTTCAAGCACCCGGTAGGAACCGTCATCATAACTTGAAATTATGCTGCTCAGCTTGATGCTCAAGGAATTGTCCTCCTTGAGTCCGGTTAAGTATAAAATTCTCTTATCTAAGTGTCTGCGGCTTAATGCCGCGCGATGGTTTCTTTTATGAAACCTCGTCCTTCTCGTCCCAGCTGGCGAATACCTGGCCGGGTTCAATACCCCGGGTTTCTTCCCATGCTTCCTGAATCAGCTGACTCATCTCCAGTACACTGCGGAAGGGCCTGGTTTTTTTGCCTTCCAGCCATTCGACGCGCCCCTGCCAGGTTGCATTTTGCCGGAACTGCACCCGTATTAGAAACGTGGCACCACTCGGCTGAGCAGATGGGTTTTCAGTTTCCATCGTGCTTCCTCCCTATAGTCCAATCAAAATCAGCCCCATCCTTCCAGGAGCGGATTTCTTCCGCTTTTCTGGGGAATTCGTGTTCATCGAGTTTATATTGCATCAACACACACATCTCCAGCAAACTCCTGAAATTCTGGATTTGTCCTGACTGAATGTTTTCTAGATTTCCCTGAAAAGTTCCATTATCATTGGAGTTAATTCGTACTACGAAATTTGATGACCGGTTACTGCAGTCAGACCTTTGGCTCTGCCCGTTCATAGCAATACCCCCTCTCAGTAAATATACTTTTAGACAAAGCCATTCCAGACCATTTTATTAAATAATAACAAGCAGTAGTCACAAGTCAGTCACGTAAAAAAAGAATAATCACTGTTAGCTTCTGATCATATGAAAATAAAATATTACTTGAATATATATTCAAGAAGAAGCTATCTATGTATTTCCCAGGTGAAAAAAATGGCAGCCAGGAAGTCCTGACTGCAGGCTACCAAAATTCATGGTAACAAGAGGTAATCTCAAGTACATCTTAACAGGTTGGAATTACAAATCAATCACGGGAATGAAAATTCTGGTAAGTTATTTAAATGCCTCCCGGCTGCAGTGCTTTGACACTGGTAGTGATATCCACCTGTGGATTATTGGAAAACCGGCGGAAATTAAATTTTATCCGACGCATTACTAAATCAGTGTTTTCCAGGGTTATCTCAGGCAGAAGAATAAGGTACTGCGATTCGTTCCAGTGGCAGACTACATCTCCTTTGCGCAGGCTGTTTAAAAGGGTTTCCTCCAGGCAGTGCATATCATTTTTCATTCCCTTCAGATCCTCATTTTCTGAGGGGGTCCAGGTCAGGGTAAGCATACCCAGAAAAACTGACTGCCCGGTACGTTCATTGCGACGTACTTCCAGGTTGTACAGATAGCGAAAAACATCGCTGGTGCAGAGAAAGGCACTGTTTGATTCAGGTATTTCATACAGGCTGTCTTGAACCAGATGCAGGTCACGATTTACAGAATTGTTCTGAAATAAGATATTTCGGTATAAGTCTCGCATAGAGGATGACATTTCTATACCCATCTCCCGGTAAAAAACTGAAGAGGTATATTCATAATGAGATTGGGCCTGCCTTGGCCGGCCGGCTGCAATCAATGCTCGCAGATAGCGAAAGTGAAATTCCTCTTCGAAAAACTCAATGAGAAAAGCATTCTCCAGAACCTCGATAATTTCTTCATTTCTTGCCTGATCATGCAGAAGGCCGGTTAGATCAAGCACTAGCTGTATATAGAGATGGTTATAATAGTTTCTTGCCGGAATTACCCATTCTGCATAAGAGATTTCCGGCAGATAGTCTCCTTTATACAGCCTGGCTGCCTTTTGGTATTTCTCTATAGCAGAATCAGGATCTTTATGAGTGACATGGACAGCTTCATTGTATAAGCGTTCAAATTCCTGAGCATCCAACCAATAGCCGGTATTTCCATTAAGAGCATAAGCTCCGCCAGAGAATATAATACAGGAATTTTCTTCTGGAGTTTCTTTTCTGTCCAGAAGCATACGGAGTCGGTATATCTGAGTTCGCAGAGCCTGTTTGGCGTCAGCATAATCACGGTCAGGCCATAAATCTTCCATTATGGTTTCCGAGTAAGTTGGTTTATCCTGTTTAGTAATGAAGTATTTGCATAGTTCCCATATACGATAGGAGCGTTTATTCTCGCTGGAAATTATATCGCTGCCCCGGCGAACCAAGAATTGGCCCAGAGTTAATATCTCCAGTACCCCATCATTATTATTTTGCTCTTCCTGCATGTTATTCATAATTCATATTCCTCTAATAAAATTTAATCATAATTAAAAGATTAAAATAACCGTTCAGGTAAAGAACAGGTGAACGGTAGTTCTTACAATAAAACAGAAGTTATATTATTAAACATAGAACAAACTCTATGGCAGATTTGACTCTTGATACGTAAACTATCAATTCGCTT
>CAZBKS010000043.1:9499-9859 GCA_964492475.1 uncultured Syntrophomonas sp.
CCTCCCTGTAAAGGTAAAAAAACATAGAAATAGTTTAATTTATGTAATAAAAATAGTAAAAATGGATGCATGTCACCTGAAAGAGTGATGTTTATCTGGAGCATGGAATAGTCATACGAAGAATAGTTTATATCGATGGAGAATTCATTCCACTGCAGAACCCCTGTTTGGATGCATAAAAACATGATAATGAAGCAAGCCTGCACCACTTATGAATGATACAGGCCCGTTTTTAGGAATATGGATTTATTCATCTGCTTTTTAGTCAGCCTCTCCAGGAAATTAACTAACCTTGGAGAGCTCTGTTCTCACCAGGGCGGGCTTTTCTACTGATACGGTTTCTTCAACCGGGATGCCATG
>CAZBKS010000044.1:0-9831 GCA_964492475.1 uncultured Syntrophomonas sp.
TAAACTGAAACTGCATATCATTTAGTTGAATTAAACAAAAAAATAAAGTATATTGATTTTATCTGCTATTGGGCATATATTATAATAAAATTATACATATACGAGGAAATAAATGCGGGTCAGGTATTAACACGGAGATAGACTTCAACTCATTCTTCATCAAAGCTGACTTCAAATATGCAAATCCAGCGGATTTGATCCTCTACCAACCAAGCAGATAACAAACTCACCTGGTATATTATGATCAACCTGGAACCCGGGTATTATAGAGAAAACCTGTGGCAGCAGTAAACATTGCTAGCAGGATACGGATTGCTCCTACCATTATTACTTTTTGTCAGTCCATGGAGGAGGTACACAAGTGCATATATTATTAGCAGACTATCAAGAGCAGAATCTTTACTATGTGAAGAATTTCTTAACCGGTCTGGGCCACCAGGTTGCAACGGCTGACAACGGAAGAAAAGCTCTAGACGAATACCACCAAGCAGATTTTCAGTTAATATTAGCTGAAGTAAATATACCAGAAATAGCCGGGCTGGATCTACTGGATGAAATTAATAACTCAAAACGCCATATCCAACCCTATGTAATTCTTTTTTCTGCACATGCCGATGCAAATTGCGTAATTCAAGCTTTGCGCAGAGGCGCCTATGATTTTTTGTTAAAGCCTATCAATCTGGAATATCTGCAAATGATAATGGATCAAGCCGCCTGCCAGATGGATCATACCAGGAAAACTGCGCGCAATTTCAACAATTCGGGAAGCCATCATTTGGACTTGCCGTCTTTTATTTTACGCGATAGCAATATACCACATATTTTAATTGATGGTATTGGTCCAGTATTTCTTAATTCTCCTGTTGTCAAGCAGATATATGAACTGGCCCCGCTCCTGCATTCTGATCGCGGTATTCCCATTTTAATAGAGGGAGAAACCGGCACCGGCAAAGAATTGGTTGCCCGCTATATACACTTTGAAAACCATCACGATGACTCCTATCGCCCATTTGTTGCCATAAATTGTTCAACCCTTACTCACAGCCTCTTTGAAAGTGAGATTTTCGGTTATGATGCCGGGGCTTTTACTGGTGCAGTGAGCAGCGGCAAAAAGGGTAAACTCGATTTGGCTGAAGGAGGCACTCTTTTCCTGGATGAAATAGCGGAACTGCCGCTCAAATTGCAGGCCAAATTACTCAGGGTAATACAGGAGAAAAAGTATTACCGTTTAGGCGGGTTGAAGCAAATACAGAATGATGTACGCATAATCTGTGCTACCAATAAAAACATTGAAGAACTTGTCGATAAGAATCGCTTTCGGAGGGATTTATTTTATCGGATAAACACCGTTTACCTTAAAGTACCACCCCTTCGGGAGAGAACTGCAGATATCGTTCCTCTCGCCCAGGCTTTTCTAGAGGAATTTTCAAAACAAAGACAAAAGGATTTTGTCAGCATAAGTAATTCGGCGGCCGAACTGCTGCGCTCCCACCTCTGGCCGGGTAATATTCGGCAATTACGAAGTGTAATTGATTCGGTGACATTATTTTATAACGATACTATTTTAAAGGAAAAACACCTGGACGTTATCCGGGGTGATCCCCAGATGAGAAACAAAAACCCGGTGCATACCCACAGCCCCGATCATATTAAATTTGATCTGCCCGCGGATAGATTACCTCTGGAGACAGTAAATAAAGAGATAATCACGCGAGTATTAGAAATGCATAACGGTAATATCAGCAAGACCGCCCGGTATCTTGATATTTCCACCCGATCCCTTAGCTACAGACTTAAGAAATGGGATACCAGCGGCTCCAGCCTAAAATAGTGACAATTTTGTAATACATATTTGTCGAACAGACATTTTTGTCCATCCTCAAATCAATCCTCCCCCACTTTACCCAAGGCCATAAAACTCGGAAATACCGGCAATATTTATCTTTCATAATTCTCTCCATGGTGTTGGCACTATTATTGCATTGCCAAGTCAGTACTAAATTTTTTATATATAGGGGGTGTTTAGCCTATATTAGCTATTATTTTAGTATTTCTTACTCACGCCGACCTTAATTTTGCTTATTTAGCCGAACAAAAGGAGTTGAAAGATGATTGCATAGTATAAGTCAGCGTTTAATGGTCTCGATTGGCATTATCGTATTAATTGTTTGTACTGCACTGGGCGGAATCTCATATTACAATTCCAGCCAAATGCTGCAAAGCAGTATTGAAGAAACCCTGCCCGGCAAAGCAGCGGACGCGGCCAAACTCATTACTCGAGGAGTAAATGCTCAATTAGCTGTTCTTGATTCCATAGCCGCACGCAGCGAGATAAAGGGTATGAATTGGGAAACACAATATCCGACCCTGCAGGCAGAAAATGAACGTCTGGGATATAAGCTGATAGGAGTTGCTACCCCCGATGGGGTCATGAAAACTATCGATGGCAATGTGGTAAATATCGCAGATCGGGAGTATTTTACCAAAGCCATGTCCGGGCAGAGCAGCATGAATGACCCCATCATTTCCAAAATTGATTCCTCCATCTTAATACCTATCACCTGCCCGGTTGAAGATAATGGCACCATAACCGGAGTTTTAGTAGCCTGCCTGGATATTTCAGTATTAAGTACTATTACCAATGATATCACCTTTGGCAGCACTGGTTATGCGTACATGCTGGATGGAAAAGGGACCAAAATTGCCCATCCGGATTACACCCTGGTTAGCGAACAAGACAACACCATAGAAAAAGCCAAAACAGATACTGACTTAAACCCCCTGGCAGAGCTGGAAAAGCGGATGATGAACGGAGAAAATCAGTTCGGCCAGTATTCATCTAATGGAGATATATATGAAATGGCATTTGCCCCTATCGAAGGCACCGGATGGTCAGCAGCCATTATATGTGAGCGCAGTGAAGTTATGGCTGGTTTGGACGGATTAAGGAACAGTTCACTCATAGCTTCCATCCTGGCCCTGTTATTAGGTTTAGGCTTAGCCTTCGTCATCGGGCGGCCCATTTCCCGCCCTATTGTTCTGGCAGCAGACCATGCCAGAGTCATGGCCGCAGGCGATTTCAGCGTAGACGTGCCGCCTGCTTTCCTGGAAATGAAGGATGAAATAGGCGACTTGTCACGCGCATTTAATGAAATTAATCTAAAAATAAGGAGCATAATACAGGAAATAGCCAGTCAATCCAGTGATGTAGCCTCACAAAGCGAAGAATTATCGGCCTCGTCTGAAAATATTGGCGCCAGCATGGAAGAAGTATCCGCGTCTACAGAAGAAATAGCAGCTGGCATGCAGCAGGTATCTGCAGCGACAGAAGAAATAAATGCTTCCGGTCAGGAAATAGGAGCAGCCCTGGAACAGGTTGAAGAACAAACCAAACTAGGCTACCAGCAGTCAATCGAGATAGAAGCACGAGCATTAAGAGTTCAGCAGCAGGCCCAGGACTCACGTAAACAGGCGGAGGACGTATACGACGGAATCAAAGATGCTGTAATTAACGCTATCCAGGAAGCAAAAGTAGTAGATGAAATTTCCAGCCTGGCTCAGAGCATAGCCGGAATCGCTGACCAGACTAACCTGCTGGCCCTCAATGCAGCAATAGAAGCCGCCCGGGCCGGGGAACAAGGCCGGGGATTCGCAGTAGTGGCTGAGGAAGTAAGGAAACTTGCCGAAGATTCCTCCCAGGCGGTAGTGAATATTCAATCCTTAACCAAACAAGTGCAGGTCTCCATAGGAAACCTAACTCAGCATTCCAACGAACTGCTTTCCTTTATTAATGATGAAGTAATCAAAGACTATGATCAGATGGTTATTACAGGAGCACAATATAAAGATGATTCAGATCTTGTTGCTGATCTGGTACAAAACATATCCAATAGTATCAATGATGTAAGCAGTTCGGCTCAAGAAATCAACCAGGCGATAGCCAATACCGCCGCCACCATACAACAGACTGCAGCAAGCTCCCAGGAAATAGCCAAAGGCAGTGAACAGGCAGCCAGTGGAGCTACGGGAATCAACGCCGCGGCCAAAAAGATGGCAGAAAATGCGGAAAGATTAAATGAATTAATAATGCAGTTCAAGATTTAAAGCATAACTGGGAACTTTCAGATCCTCAACCTTGCCTGTCAAGAGGATAGAGACTGTATGCGGATCAAATCCATGACAGGATCTCTCTCCCAAAAGCGCCGGGAGTGCAGTAACGCACTCCCGGCGCTTATTTATTCCTCCAAAAGGCGGGAAAACTTTATACGGGGGACAATTTACCTTATAATGATGGTGAACAGCGTTTAGGGTGAAGATAAATACCAGAGGGTGGGCAAATCTATGCAAGACATTATAAATATTGTGGAAAAACAAAATAACTTTTTTCGTACCGGAAAAACCAGAGACCTGCATTTCCGTCAGGAAGCCTTGAAAAGGCTGGAAAAGAGTATTCTTGAATCGGAACAGGATATGCTGGCAGCCCTGACCCAGGATCTTGGCAAGCCATTATTCGAGGGGTACAGTACAGACATAAGCCCCATCATTGGGGATATTAAATATATGCTGAAAAACCTGGACCGCCTGACCCGGCCAAGCAAGGTGGGCACCCCCCTGGCCCTGGCAGGTGGCTCCAGCCGTATAATAACTGAGCCGCTGGGAGTAGTACTGGTTATGGCCCCCTGGAATTATCCCTTTCATTTACTCTTACGGCCGCTGATCGGAGCACTGGCGGCAGGCAACTGCGTGGTTTTAAAGCCTTCAGAACATGCGCCATCCTGTTCGGCTGTATCCCGCCGCCTGATTGAACGTTCTTTCCCGCCGGAACATGCAGCCCTGATAGAAGGGGGAGTCGAGGTAGGGGCCGCCCTGCTGGAGCAGAAATTCGAGGGCATATTTTTTACCGGCAGCAGCAGAATGGGCCGAATAGTGATGGAAGCAGCCGCCCGGCATTTGACCCCCACCATTCTTGAATTAGGAGGCAAAAGCCCCTGCATTGTGGAAGCAGACACTGATCTGAAACTCTGTGCCCGGCGCATTGCCTGGGGAAAGTTCCTCAACGCCGGGCAGACCTGTGTAGCACCGGATTACCTGCTGGTTAACAGCAAAATTAAGCAAGCTCTAATTGAAGAAATGCAGCAGGCCATAAAATTGTTTTATGGTTCCGAACCGAAAGGAAGCCCCGATTATGCTCGCATCATAAACGATATGCACTTTCAGCGTCTTAGCTGCTTAATGCAGGCCGGCCAAATTATCTGCGGCGGGCAGACCGACCGTAAATCCCGCTATATTGCTCCAACCCTCATCGATGGAATCGACTGGAACGACCCTGTAATGGGTGAAGAAATATTCGGCCCCCTGCTCCCCATCCTGGAGTATGAAAACCTGGATCAGGCCCTGGATATAATTAATAAACAGCCCAAACCGCTGGCCCTTTATCTCTTCACCCGCAACCAGGAAATACAAGAGAAAGTGATCCGGGAAACCAGCTCCGGAGGAGTATGCATCAATGATACGGTTAGCCACCTGCTGCCCCATGAGCTGCCCTTCGGCGGAGTGGGTGAAAGCGGCATGGGCACCTACCATGGCGATCAATCATTTCACTGCTTCTCACATAAAAGAAGTGTTTTTAAAAATTCCACCGCCTTCGACCTTAAAGCAAAATATCCCCCTTACCGCATATCCCTGAAAAGGCTCAAGACCCTGATGCGCTTTATGTAAAGCGGCATGAGGGTTACTAAACCTTTAGCCAAAGACTTGCTCCCCCTTTCACCTGCTTATCTTTTTTATCATACTACCTACCGTCACCAATTCATAACCCTGCTTCTTTAATTCACTAACAGCTAGATCGGATGCCTCGGCAGTCCCCTTCCCCAGTACATGCATAAGAATAATATCCCCATTCCTGATATTCTGTAAAATTCTGTTTACAATACTACTGGCCGCTTGCTGCTTGTAATCCAAAGTCTCCAGGCTCCAATGCACACAATACCTATAACCCATAGCTCCCAGGGTATCCAGTACCTGACGACTATAGGAGCCATAAGGAAGACGGAATAGGGGATGAGTGTGTTTACCAATAACCCCATGTATCGAACGATCAGCGTCATGAATCTGCCCGATCAACTCCTCTAGACTCAATTGGGTCAAATCCACATGATTATAAGAATGATTTCCTATTTCGTGACCTGCACTAACAATTCTTCGGGCTATATCAGTATTATTTTCGGCCCATTCCCCGGTCAAGAAAAAAGTAGCCAGAACTCCATGCTCCTGCAGAACATTCAAAATTTCCACAGCTTTTCCCCGGTCCAGCCCACAATCATAAGTCAGGGCAATCTGTCGGGAGTGAATATCTCCTCTGGCAAATATGATAGAAGACTTATACTCTAGCATGGTTAATCTCCCCCAAACTGGCAATACTAATTTTGGCTTTAATTACTTATTTTGTAATTGCCAATGATTAGATTTTAGTTCACATATCGTAAACCGTCAAGGTTTTGTTTTATTGTCGTGAACATAATCTAGTTAGTTCACGGCTTGTGATATTGTTATTTTCAGGGAGGATTTCGATATGTCATTTGGTAGTAGATTACGTGAATTACGGGAAAATAGAGCACTTAGACAAGAAGATTTAGGAAAGCTTTTTACCGTTGGCAAATCAGCAGTTTCTCAATGGGAAAACGATATACGAGTCCCTGATATAAATATCATTGTTCAACTCGCTAAATACTTTGGATGCAGCATAGATTACCTTTTCGGCTTATCTAATGACGTTTTTTATACTCATAACCGTTCAAATATTGTTAAGCTCCCCATCCTTGGTAAAATTCATACCGAGCTCCCCCTGCTGGATAATGATAACATCGAAGCATACCTTGACGTTCCAGAATACCTTCCTGCCGACTTCATACTGAAGGTCAGCAGCGACAGCATGATCGGCGCAGGAATTCTGGATGGTGATCTGGCCATCTGCAAAGAATCCGAAGAACCTCAACCAGGACAGATAACAGCAGTCAGGAAGGATAACTGTGGAGAATATTCTGATATATCCTTAAAATACTATCTTGTGGAAGACGAACAGAAGATATTAAAAGCTGCCAACCCCAACTACCCGGCTGCAGACTACCAAGCAGAAGGATACAAGACCGTTGGACATCTAGTTGCTCTCATAAGGCGAGACGCACCAGGATATGAAATATATACTGATTATCTGACTATAAAAGATAATGAAGAATGGCTGGGAGTCATAGAAACAGCAGCAGAATACGGCCTATCGCCCCAGGATATATTGAGCTCAGTCAACATACAGGCCAAACTCCTGAAAAGATTAAAGGGGAAATAAGGGGTACTGTCAGCCTTATTCTTCTGACCCCACCCTGACATTAAAATATTGCACAAACCCTAATCAATGCAGTTATTCTAATCTTATTTTTTACCATTGTTTTGGCTCCATATATCTACAGATAAAAGTTGATATAGCAGTGGAATTCAAGTATATTGACGTATAATAATCAGCGTGTTACCATATAATTACATGAAGGAGCTGCCGCTTTGGGAATGGCGGTAGGTCTGGTTTTGGACTTAGACCGCCTTATATAAAAAGGCGGTCGTTGTTATTTTCTGAGTACAATACACAGAGAAATAACCCCTATAATCACCAAGCAGAATTGTAACAATTCGCTGTATGTAACCATAGGCATCACCTCCCTCATGGGAAAGTGACCAACCGCCTAGCGGCAGCTCCGAATTTTATTTTACCATATTTTTCTTATTTTCCTATGATTTTCAATATCTGCAAGCACCTTTTTTTGATATGCTAAATTACTTCAGCCCCGGGGACATTCCTTCAACCAAGTATCTCCAAGGAAGGTGTGTCCCTGTTCCTTAGCCGACCCAAGGGTTGGTGTGTCCCTGACCTTAGCCTGAGTAGCTAATCCAAAAACCGATTATTTGCTATCTCTAATCAACACCCAGCAGATGCATCCAAACAGCGAATGTGATAATCGATACTATCGTCGTACCCACAATTAGTTATTTACCCTCGGCCATTTTTTGCATCTCTTCTTCCACCCGCTTTAAGCGCCGGTTCATCCTAACCAGCATGACAATGCATACTATCGGAACTGCGATCAGCAGAGCCAGCAACAAAAAATTTATTAAGCTCCAGAGGATTACATACCAGTTAGTGAATATCGGAACAGAAGCCAATGTACCTCACCTCGTTTCTTTTATATACGGGGTTTTAATCATAGCCAAGGGTATGTTTATTCAATAACCTCGACCATGACTATGCGGCCCTCAAATCCTCCCCGCTCTTCTCGTTTCTTGAGCCGCAGGGCTTGAAACTCGTCAAGGGATAATCCCCTGGCTTGAACTAGAGCAAAAATAACCTCTTGCATATCAGCCAGTTCCTCTATATCGCCGCTCTTCAGATATTCATCAAGCTCTTCCCCGAGCTTTTTATTAAGATAAGCGATATATTCTGCATCATCAGCAGCTGCTCTCATTTCAGCCTTTTTTCCTGATTCCTCAATTATTTTTGGTATTAAATCACGCACCAGTTTATCGTACTTAATTGCAGACATAAATCCTCCCTGAAGTTTCGATACAACTTCTTTCTTAAAGAATGTTTATTGATATTTTTATCACATTAAATATCATCCATATAAAGCTTTAAGATTTGTTTATAATAATCAATCCGTTCTGGAACACTCATATCCTCACTTACCCGTTCATTGGGAATGCTGTTGTACTTCTCAAGAAATTCTGCCCATTCATGTATGTTAGGGCGGTTAAGATTACTTGAATTCTCCATCATATATTCATAAGCAGGCCGGTTAAACCAGAGGATTTCATCCTTGTTTGAAAACCCATACATACATCCACCGGCGTCTTCATAAAGCGCGCCAAAAACATTAATCTTGCATTTAGATTTTGCTTCACTAATCACTTCATGTTTAATACGAGCAGGAACTTTACTAAAATCATAAACCTGGTACAAACCATTCTTAACTGCACACTCATTTATAACTCTTTCAATAACTGCCGCTTTATTCTTTTGCTTGGTCTGCTTTAATTTATGCGTCCAAACCAATCCCCAGTATACAAATGTAAAATATTCAAAAATATCGTGATAAGATAATCGCAGCTCATTATCTACGCGGTTGAGATTTTTTAGAAGTGAATAAACCAGAGCAAATTTGTAGGTAGTATCTTTGCGGGACCCGGAAGAAAAAATATTGTCAAAATAATCTTGAATATCTTCCCTGGAAATCTTCCGATCTCTGATCTCTCCAGCAGTTAAATGATAACCTGCCACATACACATCCCCTTATAAACAGAATAAATACTTCTATAATATTCCATTTATTCGAGGAAAAATGACGTTATTCCTGCTGAATATGCATGATTGAAAAACTAAAGAAAAGACTTGATAAGCTATCCGAAGTTCTGGGGCTTCCTCCCCTGAAAACCAATATGACATTAACCAACTTCAGAACAGCTACTAAGCTTGATCTTTCCCTCAATCTGAAATAACAGGAGATTTTTTAGCCCCAATAATGCTTGGAAACAAAGTGTTTACTGGGGTTTTGCCGATTCTATGTCATAAAGACAGGACATCTTGAACCAGATCTGCTACTGCAGTTAATCCCAGTGTTATGGAACCTGCAGCTATAAGTTGTGCTGCCAGTACCAGCGACGCACCTCCACTAATATACGCGCCAGCTGCTGATAAGCCTAGAGCCAATACCGCGGTAATTGCGGAATATTGGGCTAAGGAAAGGGGACACACCTAGCTGGTAGATAGGAGCTATCTGGATATATCTCAAG
>CAZBKS010000045.1:0-9790 GCA_964492475.1 uncultured Syntrophomonas sp.
TCAAAAACAAAAAGGCTCTGGTAATGTTCCAGAGCCTGCCGTTGGTGCCAGGCACTAACTTATTAACTTATGGGATTCCCAGGATTAGTTTTCTTGAAACCGGCCTATATGGCGAAGGCGAGTATATCTTTGTTCAAGCAGTTCATGGCTTTCTAAAGCCAGCAATTCCCTCAGATTCCAGTCCAACCTGTCCTGCAGGCTTTTAGCGGCAGTTTCAAAGTTTTTATGGGCTCCTCCCATAGGTTCCTCTACAATCTCATCGGCAATGCCCAAATCCTTGATATCCTGGGCGGTCAATTTTAAAGCTGAAGCCATTTCCTCTGCTCTGCCGGCATCTTTCCATATTATCGAAGCGCAGGCTTCGGCTGAGGCCACCGAAAATACGCTATTGGAAAGCATCAGCAGCCGGTCGGATACTGCCAGAGCCAGAGCTCCGCCGCTCCCTCCTTCACCAGTTACGGCAGCAATTATCGGCACCTTCAGGCTGGAAAGGGTCATCAATACACGGGCAATAGCACTTGCCTGCCCCCTCTCCTCAGCCCCCACCCCAGGGTAAGCCCCCGGAGTATCGATTAAGGTTAGTACCGGCCGCTTAAACTTTTCCGCCTGCAGGATCAACCGCTCTATTTTACGATATCCTTCGGGATGAGGCATGCCAAAATTATTCTGCAGGTTCTCATTGGTTCCCCGGCCTTTTTGATGCCCCAGAACAGTAACCGGAATTCCTTTGAAACTTGCGATTCCGCCGATGACTGCCATATCATCACCATAGCTGCGGTCTCCGTGAAGTTCTATCCAATCCTCAAAGATGAATTCTATATAGTCCCTGACCGTAGGTCTTTCCGGATGACGACTCAATAGTATCTTTTCCCAGGCAGTCAGGTTCTGGTACTTGTTATCTCTGAGGTCTTTCATCTTTTCTTCCATGAGTTTGAATTCGTCGGTCAAATCAAACTGCAGGTTCCTGCTTAGCTCCTGAAGTTCTTCAAATTTACCCTGCAGGTTTTTATACTTTTCTTCATAATCGAAATGTCTTTTAACCATGATTTCCTCCCTGATGCAACCTCAGCAGGCACTCCACCGTATCTTTCAAAACCAGACGGTCTACAATCTTATCCACCATCCCGTGTTTGAGCAAGAACTCAGCTTTCTGAAAATCGGCTGGCAGGATTTCGCTGATAGTCTGTTTAATGACTCTGGGTCCAGCAAAACCGATCAATGCTCCTGGTTCAGCTAGAATTATATCTGCCAGTGATGCAAAGCTGGCCGACACCCCCCCCGTGGTCGGATTAGTGAGCAGCGCAATATACAGTAACCCCTGCTGATGAAACTTACCCAGAGCTGCACTTGTTTTCGCCATCTGCATTAGAGAGAGCATTCCTTCCTGCATACGTGCTCCACCAGATGCAGCGCATAAAATCAACGGTATTTTCATATCAACTGCCTTCTCCACTGCCCGGCATACTTTTTCGCCTACTACCGAACCCATACTGGCCATCATAAAGCGAGAATCCATGGTTCCCAGTATAACCGGGTAACCACCGATAGTACACTGTCCGGTTATCAAGGCTTCGTTTAATCCGGTCCGGGTTATGGCCCCGGCCAGTTTATCATCATATCCCGGAAACTCCAGAATATTTATAGACCTTAAACCGGAATCAAATTCCTGGAAACTTCCAGAATCAGCTATGAGCTCAATCCGTTCCCAGGCGGTCATAGGAAAATGATGTCGACATTCAGGGCAGACCTTATGGTTTTCTTTTAATTCCGATTCCAATACCCGCCTGGAACAGGATGGACATTTTTCCTGTCCGGCGACTTTTTCTTCATTCTCCATATATTCTCGGCTGCCGGGAATGGGAATTAATTTCTGTTTCCCAAAGGCATTTTTTAACATAGTTACGAATTACTCCCCTCTCTTTTAGTCAGGGCAAATAAAAATTCACCGCCGCATACCAATTCGCCATCTACGCTAACCCGGCCTTTTCCTTTACCTATAGTCCCTTTGATGCTGCTTAGTTCCGTAGTTATCAATAGAGTTTCCCCTGGTCCTACCATACGCTTAAAGCGTATTCTGTCCACACCGGCCAGATAAGCCAGCTTTCCCCGGAATTTTTCATCGGCCAGGAGGGCGCAGGCACCAACCTGAGCCATAGCTTCAATCATCAATACCCCTGGCATAACCGGCTGCCCAGGAAAATGACCGGCAAAATACGGTTCATTTATACTTACGTTCTTGATGCCGGTTGCCTTTTCTCCCGGTATTAACTCGGTAATCCGATCTACCATGAGGAATGGATACCGATGGGGAAGTATGTTCATTATTTCCTCTATTTTCATGGTCAAACTCCTAACTGATCTTTCGTACTACCAGTGCTGCATTGTGGCCTCCAAAACCAAGGGAATCGGATAATGCCACCCGAATTTCCTGGTGCCTGGGCTGGTTCGGCACGTAATCCAAATCACATAAGGGATCGGGATTATGCAGATTAATAGTGGGCGGAACTGTATTATGAACAAGAGCCATGACCGCAGCAATAAGCTCTACCGCTCCAGCAGCGCCAAGCATATGTCCATGAGCACCTTTGGTGGAACTGATCAACATTTTTTTGCTGTAAGATCCAAACACTTCTTTGATCGCCGCAGTCTCTATCTGATCATTCAATGGAGTTCCAGTACCATGAGCATTCACATAATCGACTTCTTCCGGTGCAATGCCGGCCTCGGCAATAGCACTCCTGAAGGCCAGTGCAGCACCTCTTCCCTCACCATCCGGCTGAACCATATGAACAGCATCTCCACTGCTTCCATATCCTATCAACTCAGCATAAATATGTGCTCCCCGATCTACAGCATGCTGCATTTCCTCCAAAACCAGTATGCCTGAGCCTTCACCCATTACAAAACCATCCCGGTTAACATCAAATGGTTTACAGGCCCGGGGCGGATCATCGTTGGCGGTGGAAAGGGCTTTCATAGCACAAAATCCTCCCACTGCCAGCGGAGTAATGGAGGCTTCTGCACCGCCGGTTATCATCACATCAGCCTTATTGTTGCGTATGAGCTGGAATGCTTCTCCGATGGAGTTGCTGCCTGAAGCACAGGCGGTAACCGTACATCCATTGGGGCCGTTGGCTCCCAGCATTATAGAAACCTGCCCGGCTGCCATATTGGGAATCATCATAGGGATAAAGAATGGACTGATCCCCCCCACACCTTTTTTAATAAAAGCATGGTGCTGGGTTTCAAAAGTATCCATACCGCCGATTCCTGATCCCACCCATACTCCGGTACGATGTTTATTGTTAGCATTTATTTCCAGAGCGGCATCTTCTACAGCGATACGGGCGGCGGCACAGGCATACTGAACAAAAAGATCCATCCGCCGGGCGTCTTTGCGGGGAATATAATCCACTACATTAAATCCCTTAACCTGAGCGGCAATTTTAGTTGGAAAACTTTCCGTGTCAAAGCGATCAATTGCAACTATACCGCTGTGGCCAGCCAGCAGACTGGCCCAAAATTCTTCTTTATTCAAGCCGATAGAGGAAATTACTCCCATACCGGTTATAACAACCCTGCGTTCCGGCAACTTTATCACCTCTACCTTATCCATTCTTATTACATCCTTGCTTCAATGTACTTGACTACATCTTCAACCTTCTTCATTTTTTCAGATTCTTCTTCCGGTATCTGGATATCAAACTTCTCTTCCAGAAGCATAAGCATTTCCACGATATCCAATGAATCGGCTTCCAAATCATCTGCAAAGCTGGATTCCAGTTTGATGTCTTCCTCCGGAATATCCTTGATCTCAGCAATTATCTTTTTCAGTTCCTCAAATACCAACATGGTTAATTCCTCCCTTAATTTTTTTAATATTAATGGGGGCAATACTTCACCAGTTATTGCCCCGGGGCTAATTACATAGAGGCCAGGCCTCCATCTACTCTTATAACCTGGGCGTTAATATATTCTGCTCGATCAGAAGCTAAAAAAGCTGCTACTCCAGCCACATCTTCCGGGGTCCCCAGCCTTCCTGCGGCAATTCCTTCAGCTATTCGCGCGGTTTGTTCTTCGTTCAAAGCAGCCGTCATATCGCTTTGTATAAAGCCTGGAGCAATGACATTGGCTGTAATGCCCCGTCGGCCATATTCCCGGGCTATGGAATAGGTAAATCCCAGCAGTCCTGATTTGGCTGCAGCATAATGAGCCTGACCGGCATTGCCGCTAATACCTACCACTGACGAAATATTTATTATCCTTCCATAGCGTTTTCTGACCATGGTTTTTAAGGCAGCCCGACTGCAATAGAAAGCTGAATTAAGATTGGTATCAATAACCTGCCTCCACTCCTCATCGCTTATTCTGAGCATTAACTGGTCTCTATTTACGCCGACATTGTTGACCAGCACATCCACCTGTCCGAAGGCTGCAAGTGTTTCGTCTACCAGTTTCTGTGCCCCTTCAGAAGTGGCTACATCAGCCCCAACGATTATTGCCGTACCTCCGGCGGATTCAATTTGAGCGAGTACCTCCCTGGCTTCCTCCCTGGCTCCCTCCCGGCTGATATGATAGTTGACTGCTACCCGGTAACCCTCCCGGGCCAGCTCCAGGGCTATGGCCTTGCCTATACCTCGGGAACTGCCGGTTATTATAGCTGTCCTTTCCTTCATAATGACTTCACCTTCTCCAATGTTTTTTCTAGAGTTTTCACATCATTGACCTGTCCTAATACTCGATTTTTGTCTATTTTCCTTATCAAACCCGATAAAGTTGAACCAGGACCTACCTCAATAAAATAATCTGCTTTTTCCATCATGTACCTCACACTTTGTTCCCACAGTACCGGATAATATATCTGCATCATCAGCAGTTCTTCAAAATCACGGGCATGGTTCTCTCTTGCATTAACATTGCTGACAACTCCTACCCGAGGTTCTTGCCAATTAATCGCTTCCAAGCGGGGCTTCAGCTTTACGGCTGCGTCATACAAAAGCTGGCTGTGGGCGGGCACACTCACTGCCAGCGGTACCACCCGGGCCCCTGCTTCCTTCAAAACGGCGCAAACATTGTCCACCGCTTCTTTGATTCCGCTTATCACTACCTGCCCCGGACAGTTATAATTCCCTATATCCACTATACCTGCCTCTTTAGCACAGGCAGACTTGATCTGCTCGTTATCAAGGCCAAAGATGGCCGCCATAGCTCCCTTTCCTAGAGGTACCGCTTCCTGCATCAAGCGGGCCCGGTTTTGTACCAGCGGCAAAGCTTCTTCAAATGAAATGGCGCCTGCAGCTACCATGGCAGTATATTCTCCCAGGCTCAACCCGGCCATCATAACCGGAGCTATGCCCTGACTTTTTATCACTTCATATGCTGACAGGCCTGCCACCATTAGTGCCGGTTGTGCGTATACAGTCTGGTTCAAGGTATCCAGTGGTCCCTCGAAACAAATCTCACTCAATTTATACCCGGCCAGTGTATCGGCGATGTCAAAAACACGGGCCGCTTCTTTAAAATTATCATATAAGTCCTTTCCCATACCCAGATGCTGAGCTCCCTGGCCGGGGAATATAAAAGCTATTGCTGGCATTGCAAATCCTCCCATCGCCGTTTAATTTTCACAGCGCCCTGGATAATATCCATCACTATCTCTTCTGCGGTCTGTACTTCGAATACCAGTCCTGAAATTTGTCCTGCCAGCACTGATCCAAATTCCACATCGCCTTCTACCGCTGCAGCAGGATACTTGCCCCGACCCATTGTTTCCAGTTCCTCCCTGCTGCTCCCCTGTGCTTCGGCCTGCAGATACTGGCGGGTAAATTTATTGTGCAGGGCTCTCACGGGATGGCCGGTAGTAGTTCCGCATACTACCGTGGCCCGGTCTCTAGCCTTGATAATCTTTTCCTGATAAGCCGGGTGAACATTGCATTCCCGGGCACAGACAAATCTGGTTCCCACCTGTACCCCCTGGGCACCCAGGGCCAGAGCAGCCATAAAACCTCTTCCATCCGCAATGCCACCGGCAGCAATAACCGGTATATCAACCGCATCCGCTATCATTGGCACCAGGCACATAGTGGTCATCTCCCCAACATGCCCTCCCGATTCCATTCCTTCTACTATCATGGCATCTGCTCCCAGGCGAACCAGACGTTTGGCTAATGCTAGAGAAGCTACTACCGGAATTACCTTTATCTCCGCATTTTTAAATCGCTCCATATAAATCCCGGGATTTCCGCCACCAGTGGTTACTATGGGAATATTTTCTTTTAAAGTTAAATCCACTACCTCTTCGATATGAGGAGAGGCCAGCATAAGATTGACGGCAAAGGCCTGATCGGTCATGGCTCTGGCTATGTCTATCTGCTCTTTAAGCCAGCTGGCATCCGCATTTCCAGTGCCTATAACACCTAGCCCGCCAGCCTTCGATACTGCTGCCGCCAGTTTCCCTCCAGCAATCCAGGCCATAGCGCCCTGCAGAAGGGGATATTCTATATCTAACAAATCACACAATCTGGTCTTAAACATATCTATTATTCACTCCCCCAGCGGAGTAATACTCCGCCATAAGTTAATCCTGCCCCAAAAGCGACCATTAATACCAGATTACCCGTTTTTAATCGTCCCTCTTGCACCGCTAGTGACAGTCCTACCGGTAAACAAGCAGCCGACATATTACCATACTGATCAACTGTAACTATGGTTTTTTCGGCTGGTATCTGCATCCATTTCATGGCTGTCTTAATAATGCGCATATTGGACTGGTGTGGTATAAAGAGATCAATATCTTCAGCTTTTACTCCCGTCATGGCAAATATCTTCTCACTGACTTCAACCGTAATCTTGGTTGCAAAGCGGAATATCTCATTGCCATTCATTTTCAGAAAATGAAGGCCCTTTTCCAGCGTCTCCATACTGGTGGGCTGGGCTGCACAGCCCCCTGGCACGTAAAGGTGCTGGCCTCCCCTGCCATCCGCCCCAAGGTAACTGGCTATTATGCCTGCTTCAGAATCACCCCGGCCGAGGACTGCAGCACCTGCCCCATCGCCGAATAAAACACAGGTAGTTGGATCAGTATAATCTATAATGCGAGATACAGCTTCCGCTCCAATGACCAGGACATAATTATATTCCGGGGACAGCAGAAATTTTTCAGCAACTGTAATCCCATATACAAATCCAGTACATCCAGCTGCCACATCAAACGCGGCTGCATTCCAGGCTCCTAATTTTTCCTGTACGATGCAGGCTGTAGCCGGGAAAAGCATATCTGGTGTAGCTGTAGCAACGATGATTAAATCCAGTTCTTCTACCCCAATTCCAGCATTCTCAATAGCCATAAGCGCAGCTCGATACGCCAAATCCGAGGTTGTTTCAGATTCATCGATAATTCTTCTTTCCAGTATACCAGTCCTTTCAATTATCCACTTTTCGCTGGTATCCACCATCTGCTCCAGTTGTTTATTATCAAGTATCCGTTCCGGCAGGGCATGACCTATACCCTTTACCTGAGCTTTCATCAAAGCACCACCTTATTGGGATTAATATTATTAGCTATTTATGCGCATACTTTGTGCACAATTATTTTTCATAGGTTATTAAAGCAATATTATTTACAAATGTCAATAGCTATTCCAATATTTAGTAAATTGCGACATTTATTTTATTATGCTATTAATATATTGGATATATTAAACAAAATAAGTTAATATTCTTGATATGAAACTAAAGTGGAGGTTAATTACTTTGAAATTACCTGAATTAAAAATAGGAAAGCTGCTACCCCGCTTTCCCATTATCCAGGGGGGCATGTCTATCAGTGTTTCAACTGCTTCTTTGTCGGCTGCTGTAGCCAGGGCAGGGGGTATCGGAGTTATAGGGGCTACTGCCATTTCTCTGGAGGAATTAAAAACTGAAATTCGTAAAGCCCGGGAGCTGGCTGGTTCTGGGATTATTGGAGTTAATATCATGTTTGCAGCCCGCCAATTTGCGGAACTGGTTCAAACTTCCATTAATGAGGGCATCGATGTTATCTTTACCGGGGCCGGGTTTTCCCGGGAGATTTTCCTATGGGGCCGGGAAAGCGATACACCTATAGTTCCTATTGTATCTTCAGCCCGGGCTGCTATTCTGGCTGAGAAGTCAGGGGCGGCAGCGGTGGTGGCCGAAGGGACAGAAGCCGGAGGTCACCTGGGTACTGACCGTTCCATTAAAGATATCCTGCCGGAGATTAAAAAGGCGGTTAAAATCCCGGTTATAGCAGCAGGAGGGATAGTTGACGGCAGGGATATGGCAGAAATGGTCAAACTAGGTGCAGATGGAGTGCAGATGGCAACCCGTTTTGTACTCAGTGAAGAATGTTCCGTAGCTGAGGAATACAAGCAGATGTACCTGCAGGCCCGGGAAGAAGACGTCATCATCATTAAAAGCCCGGTAGGATTACCCGGACGGGCCCTTAAAAATGCCTTTACCGAATTAATCCAATCGGGAGAAGTTCCTGAACCCGAGGAATGCAATGCCTGTTTAAAAAACTGTTCCAGGGATTACTGCATATATAAAGCACTGGTTAATGCTCGTAATGGCAAGGTGGATGAGGGAGTAGTTTTCACCGGCCAGAACGTTTTTAAGATTAAAGAAATACTACCGGTTTCAGTAATATTCGAAAGACTGCTGGCTGAGTTTGCAGCCTGTTAATTAACAATAATCATTAATAGTCAAATTGAAACTGGTAATGACTGGACCTTAAGGGGAAAAAATATGATGCCAGCGTCATAATAATTATAACCTGTATACTACTTATTTTTCTGTACAGTAAACAATACCAAAGCTTCCGGGACCCACATGGAGTCCGATGACCGGTCCAATGGCCAAAACCGGGATATCCTTGACACTCAGGTTTTGGCCGACTTCCTGTGCCACTTCCCTTCCCCGAAGCGGATCATGGACCTGATGCACAACTAGATTCCTTAAGCCATACCGGTTAATATCTTTCCTAATTATTTTATAAAGGTGCTTTATGGCTACCTGCACACCTCTGACTTTTTCAAATACATCTATCTTACCATCACTGGTTATATACAAGATCGGTTTAATGCTTAAAACTGAACCAATCAGAGCCGCCGCTCCCCCTATCCGTCCGCCTTTTTGCAGGTAATCCAGGGTGAGCGGGACAAAATAGAAATGTACTCTCTCCTTTACCCAAAATGCAGCCTCCATGACTTCTTCCATGCTCTTCCCTTCCCGGGCGGTCTCAGCTGCTGCTAGAACCTGCATCCCCAAACCCATGCACACATTCAGAGAATCCATAATCTCTATGCGAGCCCTGGGATATTTTTCCAATATCATCTCCCGGGCACTCGCTGCCGAACCGCATGTCCCACTTATTCCGGAAGAGATAAAAATACCCAGCACCTCATCTCCTTTGGTCACTATTTGCTCAAATATTTTGTAAAACATACCCGGAGCGGGTTGAGAGGAAGTAGGGATTACTCCCTCCCGGTTGATCTTTTCGTAAAAATAATTATAGTCTACTTCGGTTTCCAGGAAAAATTCATCTAGGAAACATACTCCCAGAGATGCAATCTTAATTCCATACTCTTCAGCTATACTGTGAGATATATAAGAAGTACTGTCAGTAACCAATTTAACCGCCATTGCTTCATCCTCCTGCATAGTTTCCATTTCAAATTTATGATTTCAGTGGAATCCCTTTCGAATTTATCAGTGCTTCCAGAGCGCTGGTGATATATTTTACGTTTTCTTCGATCTCGTGGGGAAAGCGCTT
>CAZBKS010000046.1:0-9671 GCA_964492475.1 uncultured Syntrophomonas sp.
TTGCATAATTCAAAAACTTATCAAAAGAACCTTCAGGAAGCACAATATATGGTGCCATTATCTTGTTAAGTCAACTATATATTGAATATTTTTATCGCAAAAGTTAATTATGCAAAACCCTCAATTAACAGCCAAAAGCAAACCCGGGATGAGATTTCTCACCCCGGGTAATTAATAAATATTAATCCAATATTTCTACACTGCCATCTTCATTTTGTTTAACTTTGCTGTTCGATTCCAAGATATATATCTTCTTGCCGGGTCGGTCTATTACTACATCCCGATTTACCAGGGTGGCTACTTCTTCTTTAGTCACCAGGGTGCGTATCTGTACCCCATTATCGTACAACTGTATGGTGAGTTCCCCGTTCTCCTTTTTAACTATTTCTTTATTATGTTTCTGGTAAGGCTTTAGGAATACATACTCATATCCTCCTTCGGCAAACTCAATCTCCTTACCATTAAGGAATACTTTCAATACCATTCCCCCTTCTAAAGCAAACAAAAGGACCGTCCCCTTGTTTGGTTAGCTGCGGCTGCCGGGTTTATAGGCTTCGGTTTTGCCTTCCTTACAGAGCGGGCATTCTGCCTGTTCCCAGGACTGAATATCCATAGAGAGCACTGCTTCCTGTTTAACGCCAAAGGTCACGCTGCCATTGCTGCGGTCTACCAGCACTGCTACCCCGGCTACCTCCCCGCCGGCCTCTTTAACCGCATCAATAACTTCTCTTACCGACCCCCCGGTGGTCACCACGTCTTCAACTACCAGCACCTTCTGCCCCGGATTTATGGTAAAACCACGTCTGATTTCCATTTGGCCATCTTTTCTTTCTGCAAATATTCCCGGGACACCAAGCTGACGGGCTACTTCGTAAGACACGATAATGCCGCCCATGGCCGGTCCTACTACCAGTTCTATTCCATCTTTTTCAAATTTGTCGGCAATATGTCGAGCCAGCTGTTCGGTATAGGCCGGGTACTGCAGCACCTGGGCACACTGCATATATTGATTGCTGTGCCGACCAGATGTCAACAGGAAATGTCCTTCCATCAGGGCTCCGGAATCACTGAATATTTTTACTGCTTCTTCCCTGCTCAACATGATTTATTCCTCCAATTCATCAATAATTTTCCGGGCTGCTTCCACCGGGCTTCCTGCTTTTACTATTGGACGTCCGATCACCATATAATCAGCACCCATATCCAGGGCCTGTCTGGGAGTAGTAATACGTTTCTGGTCATTGGCTTCTGACCAGGCCGGCCTTATCCCCGGTGTAATTATTATGAAATCCGGTCCACAGGCTTGTCTAATAGCGCTTATCTCCTGCGGTGAGCAAACTACCCCCTTTATGCCACATTCCTGTGCCATTAGGGCCCATCTTACTACCAGATCTTTTATCTGCATATCCTTGACAAACATCTCTTGTACCAGCTGTTCCTGATTAATGCTGGTTAACACCGTAACCGCCAGAGTTATAGGCTCTGGTTGATCCAGCCGTTTAGATTCCTGCTTAAGTTCTTCGGCCAGTGACTGCATCATCTCCCGGCCTCCAGCCGCATGAACATTAAACATATGGCATCCCAGCCTGGCCATCACCCGGCCTGCGGATGCAACGGTGTTAGGTATATCATGGAATTTTAGATCTACAAATACCTTTCCACCCAGTTCATTGATCTCTCTTACTATGTCAGGTCCAACACTGTTGTACAGCTGCATGCCAACCTTAAATACCCCCACATATTCCGCCAGTTCCCTGACCAGTGAGATGGCTTTTTCTTTGGTATCTACGTCCAATGCCAAGACTATTCTATCCCGGGCCTGCATCCAATTACCTCCTTATCTGCCGGCTGCGAAACCGGGCAGTTGTTATATACTATAACAGCATCTATAATACTGCTGCTCCTACCAGTTCCTTTATTCCCTTTAATCCCTGCTTCATTACATATTCATGCAACCCCCGGGCAATCTCATCTGCGATAGCGGGATTAACAAAATTGCCCGTGCCAATGGATATTGCACTTGCTCCTACCATAATAAATTCCAGTGCATCGCGAGTATTAAGGATTCCTCCTCCACCCAGTATAGGAAGATCGATTTCTTTATAAACCTGGTAAATCATGCGCAGAGCAACCGGTTTTATAGCCGGTCCCGACAGACCGCCAAATATGTTTCCTAAAACCGGCCTTTTTCGTTCAATGTCAACTGCCATGCCCATTAAGGTATTGATCATGGATATAGCATCGGCTCCACCATCCCGGGCCGCCTTAGCAATGCTTACGATATCGGTTACATTGGGAGACAGCTTGGGTATCACGGGCAGCCTGGTTTCCGACTTCACGGCTTGTACCACCTGCTTTACCAGTTCCGGGTCAGTTCCGAACTGCATCCCGCCTTGTTTTACATTGGGACAGGAAATATTCAATTCTATTGCGGCAATACCTGGATGTTGATCTATTTTCCTGCTGATCAGGGCATACTCATCTACCGTGTTTCCCGCAATATTGGCTACTATGGTTATTCCGTCCCGTCTTAACGAAGGCAGATAGTCGTTCAAAAATACATCTATACCGGGATTCTCAAGACCGATGGCGTTAAGCATCCCGGCCGGCGTTTCATATATTCTGGGAGCCAGATTTCCATAACGTTCTTCCAGAGTAGTCCCTTTTACTATAACGGCACCGATTTTTGTTATATCAACATAGTCCTGATATTCGCGTCCATATCCGAAAGTTCCAGAAGCCACCGCGACGGGGTTCTGCATCTTCAGGCCGCCCAGGTTTACGGACATATCAACCAGTGTTCGGTTTGCTTCCCTGGTCAGGAAGACCACCTCCTATCCATAGCTATAATATTGAAAGTATTACGGGCTGCTGTTCGACCGCCCGGATTTAAAAGATTACCAACTGCCTGTTCCCGAAGGGTGGAAACCATCTCCGCTGTCATACTAATTACTGATAAAATGGCTGAGGATAACCGACGTATACCAGCTCCCCGGGATGAACATCGCTATCCCCACTGTCGTTCTATTGGCTGAAAAAGATAACAGATAATCACTGTCATAACTGGACGGTATCCATGGGAAATACCGGTCCATCCTTGCATATTTTTACGTAAGCATCATCGGTCTCTTTTAATTTCCGGGCGCATCCCAGGCAGGCGCCTACCCCGCAGGCCATATATTCTTCCAGAGATACTTCTCCGGCTATGCCATGCTGACCTGCATATCCGGCTACTTCGGCCATCATGGGCTCGGGACCACAGGTATAGATATAGTCCATGGATTGCGGATCTATACTGTCTTTCATCATATCGGTCACCAGGCCTTTAAAACCAGCACTTCCGTCCATGGTAGCAGACTTAATATCGACTCCCAGCTTTATAAACCGGTCCAGTGAACACATTTCATCACTGCTGCTGCTGCCATAAAACACAGTTATTTCGTTCTCCCGTGCTTTAAGTTCCCGGGCCAGGAAAAGGAGCGGCGCAATACCGACCCCTCCACCTACCAGCATAACTCTCCGGCCGTGTACCAGGTTAAATCCTCTTCCCAGCGGCCCCATAACATCAATAAACTGCCCGGGCGCATATTTGCTCAAGAGCTGAGTGCCCCGGCCTGCTATTTTGTATAGCAGGGTTATGCCGCCCCTATCGCGGTCTGCGTCATAAAGGCTTAAGGGCCTTCGCAGAAGGGGATCATGGTCATCCCCCACCCTGATGTGCACAAACTGCCCGGGGTTTGATTCCGCGGCCACCCCCGGTGCCAAAAACTCCATTTCCCACAGGTCTCTGCCCACCTGTTGGTTGCTGATAACTATTCCATTTTCGGATAAAGGCATCCTGCTACCTCCATCATTATATTTCTGACTGAATATGGTCAATTCTAACTCTGTTTTTCCATTGCGGCAAGATATTCCTGCAAGGGCCTGATCTGAGCATTCTCGCTGCCAATTCTGGTGCCGGTCTGCAATACCTCCATTACCACCTTCAGAGTATCCAAGGAGGTCAGGCAGGGTACGTTGAGTTCAACCGCGGCCCGACGTATCTGGAAGCCATCGCTGTAGGGCTTTTTCCCATGGGTAAGGGTATTAACAATGAAATCCACCCGGCCTTCGCGTATAAGATCGACTATATTGGGTGAACCTTCCTTTATCTTCTTAACCGTTTCTACTTCAATGCCCTGTTCCCGCAAGGCCCTGGCAGTACCCTCGGTAGCGGTTATTTTGAATCCCATCCTGCCGAATTCGGTCAGGAGGGGAATTGCTTCCGGCTTGTCTCTTTCCGCAATAGTTGCCACTATATTGCCCTGTTCTGGTATTTCCACCCCTGCCGAAATCAGACCTTTATATATGGCACTCTGCAACGAGTAATCAATTCCCATGACTTCCCCGGTCGATTTCATCTCCGGTCCCAGATTGATATCCACCTGATGCAGTTTGTTAAAGGAAAACACCGGAACCTTAACTGCATAGAATCCCATTTCCGGATATAACCCGCCTTTATAGCCCAAATCCCTCAGGGTTTTTCCGAACATTATTTCAGTGGCCAGTTTTACCATGGGTATACCGGTGGTCTTGCTGATAAATGGTATGGTCCGGCTGGAACGGGGATTTACCTCCAGCACATAGAGTTCACCGGCATGTTCCACAAACTGTATGTTGATCAAACCGCGTACGTCCAGTTCCAGAGCCAATCGGGTGGTGTAATCCACTACTTTATCCCGAATCTCCGGACATATATCATGGGCCGGAAATACCGCGGTGCTGTCACCGGAATGAACCCCGGCCCGTTCTATATGCTGCATAATGCCTGGTATTAAGACCTCCTGCCCATCACAAACCGCATCCACTTCTATTTCTTTGCCCATCAAATACTTGTCAACCAGAACCGGATGCTCTTTATTAACACGGGCTGCCGTTTCCATATACTGTTTGATCTCTTCAATGTTGTCTACGATTTCCATGGCTCTGCCGCCCAAAACGTAGGAAGGCCTTACCAGCACCGGATAACCAATGGTTTGTGCCGCCTTAACCGCTTCTTCCACCGAATATACGCTTTTTCCTGGCGGGCGCGGGATTCCGAGTTTTTCGACCATAGCGTCGAATCGCTCCCGGTCTTCAGCCCGGTCAATACTCTCATTGGAAGTGCCCAAAATCCTGATTCCCGCCCGGCTCAGGGGGCCAGCCAGGTTAATCGCGGTCTGTCCTCCGAACTGTACAATGACTCCTTCCGGGTTTTCCTCTTCCAGTATATTCATAACATCTTCAAAAACCAGCGGTTCGAAATACAAGCGGTCAGAAGTATCAAAATCCGTACTGACTGTTTCCGGATTGTTGTTTACGATTATAGCTTTGATTCCTGCATCTCGCAAAGCCCATACCGCATGCACCGAACAGTAATCGAACTCCACCCCCTGCCCGATACGGATCGGGCCCGAGCCAATAACCAGCACCTTGCGTTGGTTAGGCTCATGGGTAGCTTCATTCTCCTGCTCGTAACAGGAATAGAAGTAAGGAGTCTGGGCATCAAATTCCGCCGCACAGGTATCCACCTGTTTATAGGTTGGTATTATGCCTTTCTCCCGCCGCAATCTGCGTACATCTTCTTCCCGGATGCCTTTCAGACTGGCTATCTCGCTATCTGAAAAGCCCATTTTTTTGGCTGCAGTAAAGGTTTCTCCATCCAGTGATTTACCCTTAAGAGCCAGGGCAAAATCAATGATGTTTTTCAGTTTCTTTAAAAAATATTTATCTATCTGGGTTATATCCCATATTTCCTCTATGGTAAAACCGCGGGTAAAAGCCTCGGCTATTATAAATATCCTCTCATCGTCTGCATAGCGCAAACGGGTTCTCAATTCCTCATCGCTTACCTTCTGCAGTTCCGGCAAAAGCAATCCATTCAGCCCTATTTCCAGGGAACGTATGGATTTCAAGAAGGCCGCTTCAAAACTGCGGTCAATAGCCATTACTTCGCCGGTAGCTTTCATCTGGGTTCCCAGCTTGCGATCTCCAAACACAAATTTATCAAAAGGCCAGCGGGGTACTTTTAAAACCACATAGTCAATAGCCGGTTCAAAACAGGCGGTGGTAGTGCCGGTCACAGTATTGGGTATTTCATCCAGCGTATATCCGATGGCTATTTTGGTGGTAACCCGGGCTATGGGATAGCCGGTGGCTTTCGAGGCCAGGGCACTGGAGCGGCTGACCCGGGGATTGACTTCAATAACATAATACTTTTTGCTGAAGGGGTCCAGGGCAAATTGTATGTTGCAGCCTCCCGCAATTTTCAGGGCTCTGATTATCTTAATGGAAGCCGATCTCAGCATCTGGTATTCTTCATCAGTCAAAGTTTGTGCCGGTGCAGCCACTATGCTGTCCCCGGTATGAATACCCACCGGGTCCAAATTTTCCATGGAACAGATAGTAATGCAGTTATCATTGGCATCCCGCATTACTTCAAACTCGATCTCCTTGTAGCCCGCCACGCTTCTTTCGATTAAAGCCTGATGGATGGGACTGCTCTTCAATCCCCGGTTGACGATGTTCAACAATTCTTCTTCATCAATGCAGTTGCCGCCCCCGGTTCCGCCCAGGGTGTAGGCTGGGCGTACAATGAGCGGATATCCGATCTGATTGGCAAAATCAATCGCTTCCTTTACTGAATGAACTATGGCACTTTCCGGTATGGGCTCGTTTATTTCCTGCATAGTATCTTTGAACATCTCCCGGTCTTCAGCACGATAGATAGCGTCCAGAGGCATACCCAATACCGGTACCCTTTTCGCTTCCAATATCCCGGCTTTATCCAATGCCAGAGCCATGTTAAGCCCGATTTGTCCGCCCAGATTGGCAATGATCCCGTCCGGTTTTTCCTTATCGAGAATCTTAACCACGCTTTCTATGGTGATTGGTTCCATATATACCGCATCGGCAATATCAACATCAGTCATGATTGTAGCCGGGTTGCTGTTTAGAAGAATGACCTTGATTCCTTCTTCTTTGATCGCTCGGCAGGCCTGGGTTCCTGCATAATCAAATTCCGCTGCCTGTCCAATGATTATGGGACCTGAGCCAATTACCAGTACTTTCTTCAAATCCTTGTTCAGGGGCATTAAAATTCCTCCATTTATAGATATATTTATCAGGCCATTAGAGCATTTTTACAAAATCATCAAAGTAAAATCCAGTTTCACTATATCCGGAAAATCCTTCCGGATCGAATTGTACCGAAAAGGCTGGATACTCCTGGTGCCTGATTCCTTCTATACTCTCATCGTTGAGGCTGCGCAGGGTAACCTCCCAGCCATGCCCGGCCAGTGATTCCTGATCTATGGCAAAACCGTGATTCTGAGTAGTTATATACACCCGCCCATTATTAAGATCCTTGACCGGATGATTGGTTCCCCGATGTCCATATCGAAGCCGGCTGGTTTTGGCTCCCATAGACAGGGCCAGGATCTGGTGTCCCAGGCCAATGGCGAATATGGGCACTTTGCCCACCAGAGCCCGGCAGGCATCTACTGCATATTGCAAGGCCTGAGGATCTCCGGGACCGTCCGACAGGAATACCCCGTTCGGTTTAAGCTCCATTATCTCTGCAGCAGTTGTACTGGCTGGTACCGCCATAACCTGACAGCCCCGTCCGGTAAGAGAATCGATTACTCCTCTTTTACTCCCCAGGTCTACCATAACAATCCGTTTTGCTCCCTGGCCAAAACTCATTATATTCTTGCGAGTAACAAATCTTACCACATCACCGGTAAGATCCCGGGCCTCTTTTTTGCCCTTTTGTATCAGCCTTTCCAGGCTGTTCAAGTTATCAGTAATAACCCCGCCCATGGTGCCATATTTTCTCAATTCCCGGGTCAGCGCCCGGGTGTCAACTTCGGTCAGCACCGGAATTTCACTCTTATTCAAAAAGGTAATCAAATCAGTCTCCATCTCATAATGGCTGGGAAAATCAGTAGCCTCTCTTAAAATCAGACCCTTTACCATGGCGGAACGAGAAGCAAAGCTCTTTTCATTGAGTCCTACATTCCCCACCAGCGGGTAGGTCATAACCACAATCTGCCCATAATAAGACGGGTCAGTAATGATATCCTGGTAACTGATCATGGCAGTACTGAATACTACTTCTCCTCCTGCCATGCGGCAGTCATTCAGCAGTTTACCGGGAAAAACCCGGCCGTTTTCCAGAACCAGGTAGCCTTTCATAATCCTTATCACTCCTATACTATCTTGCCCTCACGGGCCACTATTCTGCCATTTACTATCGTCATAACCGGCCAGCCTTTTAAGACCATGCCTTTAAAGGGGGTGTTTTTCCCTTTGGAATAGAATTTTTCCGGGTCAACCTTCTGTACTGCTTCAGAGTCAAGAATAGTAATATCGGCAGGCTTTCCTGTATCCAGCGTGCCCCGGTCCAGGCCCAATATCTCAGCCGGTCCGCAGGTGAACAATCTTACCATATCGAAGATATCCAGCAATCCCGGACCTACTAATCGATCCATGATGACTGCCACCGCTGTTTCCAGTCCGGAAATCCCCATTGCCGCCAGTTGAAATTCACAATCCTTGGCCTCCCGGTGATGGGGGGCATGATCGGTGGCAATACAGTCCACGGTTCCGTCCTGCAGGGCTTCAATCAAGGCCTGTATGTGCTCTTGCGATCGAAGGGGCGGATTCACCTTGGTATCAGCATCATAATCACCCAGGATCTCATCACTAAGAGTCAAGTGATGGGGAGTAACCTCACAGCTGACATTAATACCTTTCTCTCTGGCCGCCCTTACCAGTTCAATAGATCCCCGGGTAGAAACATGGCAAAGATGAATATGACCACCGGTTAATTCAGCCAGTCTTATATCACGCGCCACCATTAATTCTTCAGCAGCAGCAGGTATGCCTCTCAAGCCATAGATGGTGGAATAATATCCCTCGTGCATCTGTCCGTCATGAGAGAGATCCAGGTCTTCACAATGGGAGAGCACCGGAATGCCAAACATTTTCGTGTACTCCAGAGCGTTGCGCATGACACTGGCTTTCTTTACTGGCTTGCCGTCATCAGATATGGCTACACACCCGGCGGCCAGAAGGTCCGCAACTTCACTCAGCTCTTTTCCTTCCTGCTTCTTGCTAATGGTTCCTATGGGAAAAACATTGACTACGCCGGCTTTTTCCGCCTTCTCCCGGATAAAGCGGACTACCGGGGCACTGTCCACCACCGGTTCGGTATTGGGCATACAGCAAACGGAAGTAAATCCTCCCGCTGCTGCAGCACGGGTTCCAGTAGCTATGTCTTCTTTGTATTCAAAACCAGGTTCCCTTAAATGAACATGCATATCTATGAATCCAGGACAGACTATCTTATTCGAGGCATCGATTACCTCACCATCCCGGGGATCAATATTGACATCGATACCACTGATGATACCATCCTCAATCAGCACATCCATAATTTCATCCAGTTCATTCGCAGGGTCAATAACCCTTCCGCCTTTAACCAGCAATCTCATCTTTTGATCCCCCCATCATCAGGAACAGCAGTGCCATCCTTACGGCAACTCCATTGGTAACCTGTTCATTAATCACCGAACGAGACCCATCCGCAACCTCGCTGGATATCTCCACACCCCGGTTCATGGGCCCGGGATGCAGTACCAGGACATCCT
>CAZBKS010000047.1:0-9641 GCA_964492475.1 uncultured Syntrophomonas sp.
CTAAATGTTGACCGCTCCTATTATTCGGACAGCCAGAAAATATGCAGCCTGGCCGGACTGGAACACTTCGAAGGAACTGGCCTTAAAACACTTGATTGTTGGGCTAACAAGTTAACTTCCCTGCCCACCCTTCCAAGCAGTTTGGAAGAGCTAAGATGTGGCCTCAATCAACTGACCAGCCTGCCCAATCTGCCTGACGGCCTTGGCGCTTTATGGTGTGGTGGTAACTTGCTGATTTCACTGCCTGACCTGCCCGCCAGTCTTACGCAGACTTTAAGCTGTGAAAACAACTACCTGAAGGTGTTCTCCGATCCCCTCATTAGCAGGATCAGCAGTTGCCCGGCAGAGGAAAAAATAACCACTCCCCAGTATCGGTATACTTATCCCGGTGCAACAATACAACTTACTGGCAGCGGAACCTATCAGGTTATCGTAAGCAATCTTCAGATGCAGAGCAGCTCCAATGGCAGTGACTGGGTTAATGATACAACGGCCAGCGTATCAATGAGCGATTTTGCATTCTCCACCTCTGATGCTGGTGTAGCCACAGTGAGCGCAGGGGGCCTGATTACTGCCCAGGGTGCGGGAAGCTGCAACATTTACGCCGACTTCCTGGGAATAAATGCTGAGTATACCCGGGTAATAATACCGGTGCAAGTGGGACCTGTTCCAGAGCTCCCTCTGGCTCCGGTCATCTCGCCTGACGGAGGCAGGTTTACCAGCAGTCAGACTATAACCATAACCGGCAGCGGAGGGGATATATTTTATACCCTGGACGGCAGTAATCCTATCAGCAGCAGTACCAGCACCGAGTACACCAGGGTCTTTATCCTCAGCAAGTCAGCGGTGGTAAAAGCTGCAGTGCACGGAGAGACGGGCTGGAGCGAAGTCGCCAGCGCATCTTTCAAGATCAGCAGTGGCAGCGGAGGAGGAGGCGGCAGTTCTTATGAACCTTCCCCAATAAGCTACCAGGAAGGGGAAGTATTTGGACCAGAATCTTCCTCAATAGTACTGCGTTTCACAATCGGCAGCACTGCTTACTATGTAAATGATAATCCGCAGACTATGGATATAGCGCCTATGATTCAAGAAGACCGGACTCTGCTGCCTGTACGTTATGTGGCTGAACCTCTTGGAGCTGCAGTAAATTGGGATCAGGATGAGCAAAAAGTCAATATAGCTCTAAACGATAAAACCATAGAACTGTGGATTGGAGAAAACACGGCCCTGATTAACGGAGTGAGATTCCCCATAGACCCCAATAATCCGGAAGTAAATCCTATACTGCTTCCTCCGGGACGCAGCATGCTGCCTATAAGATTCATCGCTGAAAGTCTGGGTTGTCAGGTGGATTGGAATCCTGATACCAAGGAAGTGAAGGTGAGTTATCCGAAATAGCAGCAGTTTCGATCAGGACAAAGAATACACTTTCGTAATATATGATTAAACAAAGGATTCCACCCGGACAGAAATAAAATGGCAGATATTAAACTGATTGTAAATATTCAACATAGTTGACAGGGGTTGTATTGCGGTATACAATATACATAACGAATGGGTATTCCACTGGCAAGTGGAGTGCCCAATCTTGTTTTTATGGTGATTTTCCATTTTATGTCTTTGTACTGGAGGGGACTATTATGAAAGAAGTAATGTTATCACCGGATACTTTTGAAGGACTGTTGAAACATTTGGTCGATATTGAAGAAAGGCAGAATCAGATTGTAGAGGATTTTTCACTTAAAGCTACCGAGGAATATCGAGAGTATACAAATACTTTTACGCACTATTTGAACCAATTAAGACAGTTAATTGAGAGAACTAATAAAGTCGATGGAATTGGTGAAAGTATACCCATAATTACAATTGGTACTCTGGTTAAGGTAAGAAACACTGAAAATAAAAAAGAACATGCTTTTCATATTGTTAGTCCTTATTACCAGCGAAGCAGCAGCCGGGATGTATCCTGCTTGTCGCCGGTGGGCCGGGCTCTGCTGCTTAGAAGAGCCGGGGAAGAAGTTGTGGTTGAGGCCCCTGGCGGTATGTTCAGATACGAGATTGAATCAATTCAGTATGTCGGAGAATAGGATACATATTCAGCCTGTTATACTGCTGCTTTTTTAAAAGGGGTATTATTACCCCTTCTAATTCATAACTGCTAGATAATGATAGGGAGAATTACCCAGCAGATGACACCCGCTGCAAAAACAGCTTCTCAAATTGGGAAGCTGGCAGCGGACAGCTGAATAAATATCCCTGGGCTTCATCACATCCCAGTCCAGCCAGGATTTCCAATTGTGCTTCATATTCAACGCCTTCCGCAATTGTTTTGATGCCCAGCGCCTTTCCAATCATGATAATTGCTTTGATAATTTGAACGTCGTTAATATCGGTAGTGACATTGTCGACTAATGGTTTGGCTATTTTTAAGCGGTCGAAGGAATAATGCTTAAGGTAACTCAAGGATGAGTAACCAGTACCAAAATCATCTATAGAGATGGACAAACCCAGTCCTGATATTAAGGTAAATATTTCTTCCATGCAGGTTTCGCCTTTCATGGCAATGTTTTCTGTTATTTCAATATCCAGCCATTGAGGCGGAATATCATATTCCATCATTGATTGCTTGAGGAACTCTATTAGATCTAAACTCTCCAATTGCCGCGGTGATATATTAACACCCATTTTCAATTGCATATCATACATTTTATTCCATTGTGCAATCTGGCCTATTGCTTTTTCCATTACCCATTGGCCAAGAGCTATAATTACACCGCTTTCTTCCGCAACCGGGATAAACTCATCGGGAAAGACTGGACCCAATTCCGAATTATGCCATCTTAACAGCGCTTCCATTCCTATAAGGGCATTATCAGCAATTCTGAATAGAGGCTGGTATAATACTTCGAATTCCTTATCATAATCCGCCTCTTTCAGCTTCAGTTCAATAATATTTTTTTTATGTATTTTGGGCTCCAGGGTACTGTAAAATATGTATTTATTAAACCCCTGGGATTTAGCGTAATACATGGCAATATCAGCATTTCTCATCAAATCGCTGCGCTCACTGGCATCTTCCGGATATTTAGTTATTCCAATACTAAGCGAAACATGTAAATGATAGGGGGGGATAATAATAGGCTCATTACAAGAATGAATTACTTCTGTGGTGATTTTAACAATGTCATTAGCTTGATATGGCCCAGGTAAAACAAACACGAACTCATCTCCACCCACTCTGGCCAGCAGGGCATTATACTGGTTGCAATTATCAAGGCGATTGGCAATCTCCATCAAAACCTGATCGCCGATATCATGGCCATAGGAGTCATTGATGGTTTTGAATCTGTCCAGATCAATATACAGAATGAAGATTGAATCTCCAGGTTCTATTTCTTCCAGCATCTGATCCAGGGTATCAAATATATGGCGACGGTTAAGTAATTTAGTAATGGTATCCTGCCTGGCCTGGATATCCAAATACTGGTTAATCTTATGCAGTTCCTGAGTGCGTTCGGCAATGCGTTCTTCCAGGATGGTATTCATTGCTTTTTCCTTGGCCAGCAGGTGTTCATTATTAATGGAAAACTGAATATGGCTGCTGAGGAACTGGTAAAGCAGGATAATTGTTAAAAACACCAGAAAACTGGCAAAATTTAATCGATGTATTGCCATTACAATCAACGGTGCAAGGAGAAGAATGTAGCCATTGCGTCTTGAACCTCTATAACCTGAAGTAATTTCCACATCATTTTCCATGGGGCCTTGCGGCTTAAAAATTTCCCACAGACCACCTTGGGCAAAAATCAGCAGGGAAAGAATATAGCCTGCATCCATTATAGAGTTTGGGACATAGAGACTATTATTAATTAGATAAGAGCATGCCAGCCCGCAAATAGCAAAACATGTCAAGGAAGTGAAAGCCAATTTGGCAATTACAGGTGTTTGGCCTCTGCGTAAATGAATATACCATACCAATACACAGCCTAAAATGAAAAAGTCGCTAAGCAGGTATAGAAACGACAAGGCATTATATGTATTTAAAGCGCTAAACAGTTCAAACTGCTTATTTAAGAAAACAGTCCACATCATGGTGAGTAGTGCGGCAGATATGGCTAATATATCCAGGGCTTTTTGGAAACTGTACCAGACATTTTTTTGAGTTATGAAAAATGCATACAAAGACAGGGCCATAAAAATATTGGATAATAAATAGAGTGCGGTGAAAATAATCATATTTTCAGGATTAATTCCGAGCAGCAATTCGTAGACAGCCCATAAAATATCGGCTGCTGCCCACGATAAACAAGCCAGAGCCGGAAACAGCCAGCACAGTTTGGGCTGCTCGGTTATTGAAAAAGCCTTTAATAAGATAACAAAAGCTGCCAGTGCTCCAATAGGCGATAATATGTCTCCCCAAAAAGTGGATTCATAAATAGTACTTGTTAAGTAGGCAGTGATATAAATAATAAAAAACAGCTGTATTGAATAATATCGTCTCCTGGTCAATATTAACCCCCTCTCAAGATGGTGGAGGCAGCTTATTATATATAATCGTATGCTCAGGCCAGCTTCTTTAACTAAAGATGAAAAGAAATAATAAAAGCCGGCTGTTACCAGATAGAAGATCAATATGTAATAGTTAGTGAATATAATAATTTGCTTGTATTGTGTCGAATTACGTAAAATATACTTAAGTTAACATATGTGTATATTATACTGAAAAAGGAAGCAGGATCACTTTGTTCATGGCAGGATAAAGGAGGTTTGTTTCATGTTGATTACGGTACAAGAGGTCGGGTATCCGGAATTCAAAAAGCTGCTTCGGGAGCGGTACGGGAAAAATTGGATGCAGTGGATAATGGGTGTATGCCCTGACGGAATGTTAACTGAAGAATTAATACTAATGGTTGATCTGGACGAGACCGCACAAAAACTGGGCTGGACAAGAAAGACGGAAGGTAGCAGACACGGGGACGGTTCTTGTGTCTATCCTTCTTGATTGCATGCAAAGTTTTAGACAGAAGAACCGTCCCCATGTCTCAGAAGAACGGGATGGGTTTCTTGTTTAAAGCATAATTGTAGCGTACAATATTAACAATTGACTAATATACCAGCAGCGGAGGGTTAGTATTGTATTACTGGCTGATCTTAATTTTGGTTATAGCTGTTGACCAGGGCAGCAAATGGTGGATAAGCAGCACCTTCGGGCCAGGTGAGAGCCGTGCCATAATCGATGGGGTGCTCTGGCTGACTTATGTTCAGAATGAAGGGGCGGCCTTTAGCATGCTGCAGGGTAAAGTTTTGTTTTTTATTATTGCTTCGGTAATAGTAGTTGCCGCCCTGGCAATTTGGGTGGTTGTAAAACGTCCTCCGAGGGGCCTGGCTTTAATACTGGGATTGCTGAGCGGAGGGGCCGCAGGAAATCTTATAGATAGATTGCGCTTGATGCATGTAATAGATTTTTTCGACCTGCACTGGTGGCCGATATTTAATATTGCAGATATGGCTATCGTTATCGGTGGGGGACTATTATTGTGGTATGTTTTTATGGAAGAGCGGAGTGAACATCTGAATGAGCAATAAGGCAGTAATTATGGTGGAAGAAGATATGGAGGGTGAGAGGCTTGATTCCTTCGTGGCTGAAGAGATATCCGGGCTTTCCCGCACCATGGCCAAGACATTGATAAAAGAGGGACGCATACTGGTGGATGGCCTGGCATGTAAAGGCAGCTTCCGTCTGAGTGAGGGGCAGGAGATAACAGTGGAAATCCCGGCCCCGGAACGGCTTGAAATAGCCGCTCAGGATCTGCCCCTGCAGATAATTTATCAGGATGAAGACCTGGTGGTAATCAATAAGGAGAAAGGTATGGTGGTGCACCCCTCTCCTGGACATCATGACCATACCATGGTAAATGCATTGATGTTCCATATTCAGGATTTGTCCGGCATTAATGGTGAGCTGCGGCCTGGGATTGTGCACCGGTTGGATAAGGATACTTCAGGAGTGATGGTAGCAGCCAAAAACGATGCTGCCCACCGCAGTTTGGCTGCACAGATAAAAGACCATACCATAAACCGGGAGTATATAGCCCTGGTTCATGGTCTTATTAAAGAAAACCTGGGCACCATCGATGCACCCATTGGCAGAAGTAAGGTGGATCGTAAAAAAATGGCGGTAATAGGCAACGGAAGACCGGCTATAAGCAATTATCAGGTATTACAGAGATTTAACAATTATACCCTGGTCAAGGTAAAACTGTTAACCGGGCGTACACATCAGATCAGGGTACACTTTGCCTATATCAAACACCCGGTAGTAGGCGACCCGCTTTACAGTTCAGCAAAAAAACACTTCAACCTGGATTCCCAGGCCCTGCACGCGCAGCTGCTGGGATTCAACCATCCCAGAACCGGAGAATATATGGAATTTACCAGTGAACTGCCCGAGTATTTTACTAGGATAATAGAAGAATTACAGAAATCGTAGATGTAGCCACAAAGGGACGTCAGGCTGTGTGAAAAGTCCCGAAATTGCACAGTCTCAGCTCCATAGTGGAGAACAGCAACGATGCATTGGGCAAATTTCTAGCCCTTTGTCCCTAAAATAAGTTTAAGGTCACAAGTGAAGCGACTGAAAAGTGCAAAACACGCCTGACGTTTATATTGTGGCGTTTATATTGTGGCCCTGGGCAGCAGTTTCCAGGCATTTTTTACTGCCAGGTGCAATTTCGACCCATCAAAACTGCTGGGAATGTCTTTAATGTTGAGCACGGTAAAGCCTGCTTCCGTTAAATAACCAGCATATTCTTCCAGAGGGCATATATTATGGCCAGGGCTGTTAAGTGTTTTATCGAGTTTATGTAAGCCCGTTTGTTCAGGAATGGAGTTTGATTCACTGCTTTGCTTAAACCAGTGGTTGGATACTAACATACCACCAGGCTTAAGACACCCGGATATCTTATTTAGCATAGCTGGTAAGTCGTTGCTGAATTTGTAAAGAAAATGTGAAACGATGACTATATCGTGCATTCCTGCCGGGGTATCTGCAGTTATATCACCAGCCTGCACCTTTATTCTGTCTTCCAGATTATAATCAGCAATAAATTTTAAGGTAAGATCAACTACATGAGCCTGATCAAAAACAAGTCCCTTTAAACCGGGATTCACCTGGCACAATGATATAATATATAAGCCATGGCCTCCGCCGATATCCAGAACTGACCTGGCTTGCTGAAAGCCTTCCCACTTAATTATGGCCTGGCTTACCTCTTGCAGTTCACCCTGTAAACTGCGCTGACTCAAGGATTTAAGAGTATCCCAGCTGATACCGCTGCTGTCATATTTTTTCTTGAGCCCCGGGCGGGTAAGCTTTTCCTGCAGATTGTTCCATTTACCGCTTTCCCCGACCATTCTAATAATATCACCCTGATAGTTGGGACTGCTCTGGACCAGAAACTGTCCAGCAAGATCAGAATTGCAGTATTTATGCCCATATTTAATCAGCAAACCCCATTCAAAAAGAGTTTCTAAAAGGCTGGGCGTATACCTGCTGTTAATGTTCGTTGCATCACTAATCTCCTCTGGACTGCTTAACCCGGCCTTATCAAGGTAATCAAATAGATCTAATTCAATAACCGCTTTTAAAATCTGATAAGCTTTATATCCCGCAATAATGCCTTCAATCTTTTCGGCGCCTGCCGTAGCAGGATCAACATCTATCAATTTAATAGTTTTATCGTTCAACTTCCGCACCACCTCTTCAGACTTTTACTCTAGTGTAGTAAAAACCAGCAGTAGTCGCAAGCGGTTGATCGCGTCAACTCAGGGGGACGGTTCCCTTCAACTCAGGCAACTCAGGGGGACGGTTCCCTTGGCCCACCAGGCAAAACCAAGCTGGCCAAGGGAACCGTCCCCCTGAGTTGTGAGTTGGAGTTGGAGTTGGAGGAGTTGGAGAGTTGACGTTGTCTCCCCTTGACATCTCATTTGGCTTGGATTAGAATTCATTCAGAACCTTTAAGTTGGCCCCGTGAGGCTAGCAAGGATTGACAGGATATATATGCCTGCCTTCAGTCTTACGGCTGAAAGCAGGCTTTTTGTTTGGCCTGAGTTAGGAGGGCAGCAGTGGAAGTTCGGGATAAAAACACTATTATGGATGAAATGGCGATTAAACGGGCATTAACCAGGATAGCCCACGAAATTATCGAGAAAAACAAGGGTGTAGACAACGTTGTTCTGATTGGCATCCGCAGGCGAGGTGGTCCATTGGCCTACCGATTGGCAGAGCGGATCGAAGCTATCGAGGGTATTAGGGTGCCGGTGGGGATACTGGATATAACTCTTTACCGAGATGATTTAACCACCCTCGCTTCTCAGCCGCTGGTACATCGAACGGAAGTAAACTTCAATATCAACCATAAGACTATTGTACTGGTGGACGATGTTTTGTATACCGGTAGAACCGTCAGGGCCGCGATGGATGCCCTGATCGACCTGGGAAGGCCAACCAGCATACAGCTGGCCGTACTGATCGATCGGGGGCACCGGGAATTACCGATAAAAGCGGATTATATCGGCAAGAACGTACCCACCTCAAGACAGGAAAACATAGCGGTTCTGGTAAACGAATTGGATGGCGAAGACAAAGTAATAATACAGGAAATAGTTGGTGATTCGTAGCAAAAGACCCTTTAACTCAGTCCCGTGAGGCTGGCAAGGGGAAGCGGCGTAGTTAATACCTTCCTTGCAGCCTGTGGCAGGGGAGGTTTTTTTATGCCCTGCCCCATGATGTTCAGGCAGTTGTTGCAGTGGGCAGCGTAAAGATGTGCTGCCGCGAAAAAAGACAGAGGAGGTTGGACGGTGAAATTCGATCGGAAAGATCTGCTGGGGATTAAAGATCTCAGCAGGGAGGAAATCGAACTCATTTTGGACACAGCTATACCTATGAAGGACGTCATTAAAAGGGATATTAAAAAGGTGCCTGCCTTGAGAGGCAAGGCCATGGTTACCGTTTTTTATGAGAACAGTACCCGCACCCGGACTTCTTTTGAAATTGCCGGGAAATATCTGAGCGCTGATACTGTGAATCTGGCCGTATCCACCAGCAGTGTACAGAAGGGAGAAAGCCTGCGGGACACCATAAAGACCATTGAAGTGATGGGATTTGATCTTATGGTGATAAGGCATGCAATGAGTGGGACTCCCCATTACGTAGCCCGCAACACCAGTATGAAAGTTATCAATGCCGGCGATGGGGAACACGAGCATCCCACCCAGGCCCTGTTGGATATGTATAGTATAAGGGAAAGCAAAGGCACCCTGGAAGGATTAAAAGTAGCTATCGTAGGCGACATTCTCCACAGCCGGGTAGCTCGTTCCAATATATACGGCCTGACCAAGTTCGGGTGTGAAGTAAGGGTGGTTGGACCTTCCACCCTGATGCCGCCGGAAATCGAGAAGATGGGGGTTAAGGCCTATTATAATCTGGACAAAGCTTTGAAAGATGTTGACGTTATCAATGTTCTTAGAATCCAGAGGGAGAGGCAGGAGGCTGGTTTATTCCCGTCTCTGGACGAATACTCGAATTTGTATATGCTCAGCAACCGGCACTTGAATAATGCCAAAGAGGATGTCCTGGTACT
>CAZBKS010000048.1:0-9598 GCA_964492475.1 uncultured Syntrophomonas sp.
AGGTGCTGCTGGCTACCGACCCGGATAGAGAAGGTGAAGCTATAGCCTGGCATCTGCAGACGGCCATGAAAATTCCGGAAGGTTCTGCCTGTCGAATAGAGTTTCATGAAATAACTAAAGATGCGGTAAAAAATGCTATCAAAAAAGCTCGACCTATCGATATGAACCGGGTAAATGCACAGCAGGCCAGAAGAGTTCTGGATCGCCTGGTTGGCTATAACTTAAGCCCCCTGCTGTGGAGCAAAGTCAGGAAAGGCTTGAGCGCTGGCAGAGTACAATCGGTAGCGGTGAGACTTATCTGTGAACGGGAAGAAGAAATAAATAACTTCAAACCGGTGGAGTACTGGACCATGGAAGCTATTCTGGCCGATAGCAAGAAAAATGATTTTAATGCCCGAGTGGCATTATATAAGAATGAAAGGCTGGAAGTTAAATCGGAACAGGAAAAAGATGCAGTTACCCAAGATTTGAACCAGGCCCGGCTAAAGGTAGCTAGAGTCGAGAAAAAGGAAAAACGGAAAAGGTCCAATCCTCCTTTTATTACCAGCACGCTGCAGCAGGAGGCCTCTAAAAGGCTCAATTTCTATGCCAAACGCACCATGAGGGTGGCGCAGGAATTGTATGAAGGATTGTCTATTGGCAAAGAAGGAACGGTTGGTTTAATAACTTATCTCAGAACCGACTCGACCCGGGTGTCCAGTACAGCACAGGCTGAAGCGCTGGATTATATTAAATCTTGCTATGGGAAAGAATATGCTCCGGAACAGGCCAATGAGTATAAAAGCAGAAAGAGTGCCCAGGATGCTCATGAGGCTATTAGACCAACCATGGTATTTAGAACCCCCCAGAGCATAAAAGAATATTTGTCCCGGGATCAGTTTAGATTGTATAAGCTGATATGGGAAAGGTTTTTAGCCAGCCAAATGTCCCCGGCGCTATTCGATACTACAGTGGTGGATATAGAGGCTAGCGACTACGGACTCAAGGCCAGCTCATCACGCTTGAAATTTCCTGGATATAAAAAAGTATACAACGATAGTGATGAAGAAGAAATTAAAAACCCGATACCTGCGCTGAAGAAAGGACAGCAAGTAGTGCTTAAGGAACTGAAATCAGAGCAGCATTTTACTCAGCCACCTCCGAGATTTACTGAAGCGAGTCTGGTAAAACTGCTGGAGGAAAAAAATGTTGGTCGCCCCAGCACTTACGCCCCCATAATAGATACTATTCTGCGCAGGAATTATGTGGAGAGACAAAGCAAGAATTTCGTGCCAACTGAACTGGGAATGATTGTCGTTGATCTATTAAAGGACAACTTTTCCAATGTTGTAGGAGTTGAATTTACTGCTCACATGGAGGAGGAACTGGATCAGGTAGCAGATGGCAACATGGAATGGAAAAAAGTAATTCGAGAGTTTTATGAACCCTTTTCTGCTGATATAGAAAAAGCCCAGGAATTGGTAGACAAAATAGAAATTAAAGATGAAGAAGCCGGAAAAGAATGTGTGGTATGCGGAAGGCCGCTTTTAATTAAATATGGTCGCTTTGGCAAATTCATGGCCTGTTCTGGCTTTCCTGAATGTCGTCATACCGAATCAATGAATGAGGAAGTAGGGGTGGGCTGCCCATTTTGTGATGGTTCCATAGTGGCCTTGAGAAGCAAAAAAGGACGCCGGTTCTATGGATGCAGCAATTACCCGGAATGCAGCTTCCGATCCTGGAACAAGCCTACCGGGGAGAAATGCCCCCAGTGTGGAGACGCTATGGTTGAGAAAGTCAGCAAAGGCGGCGAAACCAAGATCGTATGTCAGAAAGCAGGATGCGGTTTCAAGAAGGATGATCAAGAGTGAAGTTTGTAAATATTATAGGAGGCGGCCTGGCTGGCAGTGAAGCAGCTTATTTAATTGCCAGCCGAGGGTATCGGGTTCGTCTATTTGAAATGAGACCTGTAAAGAATACCCCAGTACACCAGACCGGCGACTTGGCAGAACTCGTTTGCAGCAACTCCCTGAAATCAGACCTGGAAGATACGGCTCAGGGATTGCTTAAGCAGGAGATGAGGCTGTTGGGGTCGCTTTTGTTATCTTGTGCTGATGAGGTCAGGGTCCCGGCAGGATCTGCCCTGGCAGTGGACAGAAAATTATTCTCCCAATTGGTAACTGAAAAAATTAACAGTATGATAAATATTGAAATAATTAGAGAAGAAGTTTCTGAAATACCTGCCCAGGGTATAACTATAATTGCCACTGGACCACTAACATCGGATGCTCTGGCTTGCAAGCTGCGGGAATTGACCGGCAAGGAAAATTTGTATTTTTACGATGCCGTGGCTCCCAGTATAACCTTCGAAAGCATTGATCAAGCCAAGGTATTCAAGGCTTCCAGATATGGCAAGGGAACCGATGACTATTATAATTGCCCCATGAACCGGGATGAGTACACATTGTTTTACAGCAGATTGGTAGAGGCTGATACCTTTCAGGGGCATAGTATAGACAAACACATGGTATTCGATGGCTGTATGCCCATCGAAGTTATGGCCGGCCGAGGCATAGATACTATGCGCTATGGACCCATGCGGCCAGTGGGTCTTAAAGCCCCGGGGAGTGAAGCGCGGCCTTACGCCGTAGTCCAGCTGCGGCAGGAGGACAAAGACGGCCAGGTGTTTGGGCTGGTGGGATTTCAAACCCGATTAAAATGGAGAGAACAAGAAGACGTTTTCAGATTGATTCCAGGTCTGGAAAAAGCTGAATTCGTTAGACATGGTGTAATGCATCGGAATACTTATATTAACAGCCCCCTGGTTTTGCGGCCTACCCTGCAGTTTAAAATTATGCCCGGGCTTCTGATCGCCGGGCAGATTACCGGGGTGGAGGGATATATGGAATCTGCTGCAACCGGAATAATAGCCGGTTTGAATGCGGTTAGAATTTTAAAACAGGAAGAACCGGTGGTACCTTCCAAATTCACCATGATAGGAGCTTTGCTTGATTTTATCAGCAATTCCGAAAGTAAGAGCTTTCAGCCCATAAACGCTAATTTTGGAATATTGCCGCCTCTGGATAAAAAAATTAAAGATAAAAAGGCCAGATACAAGTCTTATGTGGGACGATCGGTGAGTGAAATGGATAAGTTTTCAGAATTGTTTCTAATATAGTTGTAAAACCGGTCTGCATATGCTAGCATTTTTTTAGATGACCAGGAATGAGGAGAAAACATTTTGTTTATAAAATATTTAGATGCTTTTTTTAACCACCTGCTGATTGAAAAGAGTGCTTCCAATCTTACCATATCCGGTTATAAACATGATCTGCATCAGTTTATTGATTTTGCAGCAGAAAAGTATAATGTGGCCCGGGAAGATTTAAAAAACGAATATGTCAATCATAAAACGGTCCGGGATTATCTGGCCTGCCTGCAGTCCAATGGACTCAGCAGAGCCACTATGGCCAGGAAACTAGCCGCTCTAAGATCCTATATAAAATATCTTTGCCGGGAGGGAGTGCTGGATTGCAATCCTATTGCAGCTGTCTCAACGCCCAAACAGGATAAACGTTTGCCCAAATTTCTTTATCCACCGGAAATTCAGATGCTTATGGAAGCACCGGATATCCGGACTATCCTGGGAAGCAGAGACCGTGCCATAATGGAAACGCTTTATGCTGCTGGTTTGCGGGTAAGTGAACTGGTAGGCATGGATATGAAAGATATAGATTTTGAAGAAGAACTGCTTAAAGTAATGGGTAAGGGAAGCAAAGAAAGAATAGTACCGCTGGGAAGAGAAGCTAAAAAATCCTTGCTGCATTATATGAATCAAAGAGCCAGACTTCTGAGCAGGAACAAAAAAACATCGGAAGCAGTATTCCTGAATAAGTATGCCGGAAGATTATCTGCGCGCAGTGTTAGAAACATTATTAACAAATATATGCAGGAAACTGCTCTCACCCAACAAATAAGTCCCCATACCATGAGACATTCTTTTGCCACCCATTTACTAAATGCGGGGGCTGACTTAAGATCAGTACAAGAATTGCTGGGGCATATTAAATTATCAACCACCCAGATTTATACCCACCTGACTCGTGAAAATATAAAGGAAATACATAAAAATTCACTCCCCCGGAGGTGAACCATGTTTAAAGCGACTACCATAATAGCGGTAAGAAAAAATGGGAAGACTGCCCTGGCCGGAGATGGACAGGTAACATTTGGGCAGAACACGATAATGAAACACAACGCCAGCAAAGTTCGCAGGCTGTTTGAGGGTAAAGTGCTGGCTGGATTTGCGGGTTCAGTTGCGGATGCCTTCACCCTCTTTGCCAAATTCGAAGATAAACTAAAAGAGTATGGAGGAAATCTCACCCGGGCCGCAGTTGAATTGGCTAAAGAATGGCGTTCAGACCGAGTGCTAAGAAGATTGGAAGCATTACTCATTGTAGCCGACAATGAGAAAATGTTTATGATTTCTGGAAGCGGTGAATTAATTGAACCTGACGATGGCATACTGGCCATAGGCTCGGGAGGGACTTACGCACTGGCCGCAGCGAGGGCTATGTACAAATTTACCGACCTGAGCTCCAGGGATATTGTTCAGGAAGCAATGATGATAGCTTCAGAAATCTGTGTTTATACCAATAATCATATTACAGTAGAAGTATTGGATTAGAAAAGCTGTTCAGTTAGGAGGCGTTAATACTGCATAACCTTACCCCACGAGAAATAGTATCAGAGTTGGATAAACACATTATTGGACAAAACGAAGCGAAAAAGGCGGTTGCCATTGCTTTGCGGAATAGATACCGCAGGAAGAAGCTTTCAGGCGAACTGCGGGAAGAAATATATCCCAAAAATATTATAATGATTGGTCCCACCGGGGTAGGCAAAACAGAAATAGCCAGGAGACTGGCCAGGTTGGTAAGGGCACCTTTCATTAAGGTAGAGGCCAGCAAATTTACTGAGATAGGATATGTGGGTCGAGATGTAGACTCTATGATTAGAGATCTGGTTGAAACATCTATTCGCATGGTTAAACAAGAAAAACTTGAGGAGGTGGAGGATAAAGGCAGAATAATGGCCGAGGAACGAATTGTTGATTATATTCTTCCTTTACCCCGGAAAAAGAAACGAGTTCCTAATAATCCTTTAGAATTATTTCTGGGTTCGAGCGATAATGGACAGGAAATAATTGAAGAAGATGATTTCAAGCGCAAACAAATTGATCAGCAGCGGGAGATTCTCAAACAAAAAGTCTCCCGGTTGGAAATGGAAAATGAGATCATTGAGGTGGAGGTAGAGGAAAAGGCTCCTTCATTTATGGAAATCATTTCGGGTTCCGGAGTGGAGGAAATGGGCGTTAACCTTCAAGATATGTTCGGGAATCTTATGCCCAGGAATAAGAAGAAAAGAAAAGTTACCATATCAGAGGCTAGAAAAATACTTACCGCAGAAGAAGCGCAGCAGTTAATAGACATGGATGAGGTTTATCGGGTGGCGATTAATAGAGTAGAGCAGGATGGAATAATATTTTTGGATGAAATTGACAAAATTGCTGGTAAAGACAGCTCCCATGGTCCTGATGTATCGCGAGGGGGTGTACAAAGGGATATTCTGCCCATCGTTGAAGGAGCAACCGTTACCACTAAATATGGACCGGTAAGAACAGACCATATACTGTTTATTGCCGCGGGAGCCTTTCATGTAAGCAAGCCGTCTGACTTAATTCCAGAGCTGCAAGGTAGATTTCCGATCAGGGTTGAGCTGGAGAGTTTGACAGAACAAGATCTTACCAGAATTCTGACCGAGCCTCATAATTCACTGGTAAAGCAGTATTTAGCATTATTATCTACTGAACATTTAAAAGTAGACCTTACGGATGAAGCAATAGTATATATTGCTGAAATAGCTTATTCAGTTAATGCCAGAACCGAAAACATTGGAGCCAGACGACTACATACGGTTATGGAAAAAGTTTTGGAGGAGCTTATGTTTGAGGCTGCAGATATGATGGGACAGGAAATAGTAATTGATAAGAACTATGTTCATAAGAGGCTGGAACCCATTTTAAAAGATGATGACCTGAGTCGATATATTTTGTAGGAGGTAATTGAAGTGGCAAAGTCTTTGTTAGAAAAATCCCGTTCAATAAACAAAACACTTCAAAAAATAGGTGGAAATCCCGTGAATTTTTATGAAATAGCTGATGTTTTAGCGTTAAACCTTGAATGCAGCGTATTTATAGTTGGCAGGAGAGGGCAGGTATCTGGGTATGCATTTCATGAAAAAGTGCCATGTAAGGGAATAGATGAGTTGAAAAGCCATGTGGAAAGATTTCCGGAAAGTTTTAATCAAGAGCTTACCAATATTCAGGAAACCCAGACCAATGTTTGCCTGGAACCGGGTCGCAAATGCCTGTTTAATTATAATTACGGCGAATGCGACTGCTCCCATAGACTTTGGTCCATCACCCCGGTGTTCGGAGGTGCCAAGAGAATAGGAACCGTGATATTGGTAAGGGATACTGAAAGATTTACTGATGAAGATATTGTGCTGGCGGAATATGGTGCAATTGTGGTGGCCAACGAGATAATGCGTATGACGTCGGAGCGCATTGAAGAACAGGCTCGTAAAAAAGCCTCAGTCCAAATTGCTCTGGCTACCCTGTCCTATTCTGAAAAGGGAGCTATAGAGCATATCATGGCCGAATTGGATGGGACTGAAGGTTTATTAGTAGCCAGCAGAATAGCTGATAAAGTAGGTATAACCCGCTCAGTTATTGTTAGTGCACTAAGAAAATTCGAAAGTGCAGGAGTAATAGAATCCCGATCTCTGGGAATGAAGGGTACCTATATCAAAGTACTAAATGATTATCTTTTTGAAGAACTTCGCAAACAATAGTCTAAAATAAATTCTTATACTGCATTTTTATTAAGGCTAACCGGTCAGGTTAGCCTTAATTTTTTTACGACTAAAGTCACCCATCATTCCCCTAATATACCAGTATTTCAGGGAAAATAGACTCAATTTGTAAAATAAAGGAGGAATTAAGACAATTAAAGCCGAAAAGACTAAATTGTAAAATATATGAAGAAAGAGGGGATGAAATGCTCGATAAAATATTAAATTCAGGAAGCGAGCAATTGCTGGTTAAAGCGATGGATGCCGCGAGTTTGCGTAACGAAGTCATTGCAAACAACATAGCAAATGTAGATACCCCAAGTTTCAAAAAAAGTGAGGTAATTTTTTCAGAAAAGATTAAAAATGTCCTACAAAATAATAAAAATCATGTTAAACTAAGTTTAACCGATAAAAGACACATAATGAGTTCTAAAAGTCCTGGTATTGAAGCAATTGAACCTGAAGTGACACAGTGTGATAGCAGCAGTTATCGTAATGATGGCAATAACGTAGATATTGACGCGGAAATGGCTGAAATAGCCAAAAATAAAATTTATTATGACGCCATGGGACAGAGTGTAAGTAAAGAAATCAAACTGCTCAGGCTGGCTATAGAAGGAGATTAGACTTTATGAAATTTCTCAACTGTATCGATGTAAGCGCGTCAGGCTTAACCGCCCAGAGGCTTAGGATGGATACCATTGCTAATAACATGGCTAATGCTGAGACTACTAGAAGCACAGATGGTACAGGTCCCTATAAAAGGCAAGTGGTGGTTTTTGAAGCCCGGGATTCGGATTACTCCAACAGTACTTTTCAGGGGATGTTGGAAAAACAATATACTTCCTCTGGGGGGGGGGTTCGAGTTAAAGCCATACAGGAAATTGACGAAACAGAATCACCTTTCCGGATGGTGTATGAACCTGGACATCCAGATGCTGATGAAGATGGTTATGTAAAATATCCTAATGTGAATGTAGTTGAAGAAATGATTAACATGATTTCTTCCACCAAGGCCTATGAGGCTAATGCCAAAGTAATAGAGGCCAGCAAGAATATGGCTTCGAGAGCCCTGGATATCGGAAACTAAAGGGGGCTATGAAAATGGGTATCATTGACGCCGCGAATGTTGGAGCAATTACTCTTATACCAAATACTACCAGCAGTCCTGCTCAGAGTATAGAAGGGGATACCGGTCAAAATTTCATGGATTATCTTAAGGAAGCGCTTGCTGAGGTAAACAACTATCAGCAAGAAGCTTCCCAGAGTGCTTTGAATCTGGCACTGGGCAATAACGAATATCTGCACAATACCACTATTGCTTACGAAAAGGCTATTTTAGCACTGCAGCTTACAATAGAAATAAGGAACAAACTGGTAAGCGCCTATGAAGAAATTATGAGAATGCAGGTATAGAGAATTTTCGTTGGGAGTTGAGGGATGGAAAATTTCGCAAACATGTTTAAGCAATCACTTGTGCGGGCCAGGGAAAGCTGGCTGAAATTGAGTCTCAACCAAAAAGTATTTGCAGCAGGAGCGGCCTTGTTTTTGTTGAGCAGCATTATATTTATTATTAAACAGAGTGGAGAAAGTACTTTTGAGGTTTTGTATTCCGACCTTAGTCAAAAAGATGCGGCAGCAATAGTAGAAAAACTGGATGAAGAAAAAATCCAGTATCGTTTGGAGGATAATGGCAGCACCATTATGGTGCCAGCGGAAGCCAAATATACTACCCGCCTTAAACTAGCCAGTGAAGATTTACCACAAGGCGAAGTTGGCTTTGAATTATTTCAGGAAAGCAGTTTCGGTGAAACCCAGACTGACAAAAAGGTCAAGTATCGGGAGGCTTTGCAGGGAGAGTTGGCCAGAACTATCCAGAGGTTGGATAATGTTCAAGCCGCTAAAGTGAATATAGCAATTCCCGAAGAATCGTTATTTACTGATAATGAAGAAATTACCAAGGCATCAGTGGTAGTGAATACTGTAAATGGAGCAGCTCTGGGGTCAAAGGAAGTTCGGTCCATCATAAATTTGGTCGCCAATAGCGTGGAGGGTCTGGATACAGAAAATGTAGTAATTGTTGATCAATACGGCACTCTGCTCTCTGATGGTGTAGCGGGGTCAGTGGAAGGAAATGCCACGGAATTGCTGCAAACGCAGATGGACATGAAACGGGCTTATGAGATAGAAAAACAGAACGCGATACAGACTATGCTGGATAAAACCCTGGGTAAAGATAACTCGGTGGTACGGGTAAATGTTGAACTTAACTTCAACAGTGTTCAAGAGAGTTCAGAAAAATACAGTCATGATCCAGACGGTCCATTTGTGCGAAGTGAGCAGATCAGCAAAGAATCCAGTACTAACAGCACCGAAACTGGAGGAGTTCCGGGTACCGACTCCAATATACCCCAGTATCAAGAAGTTAATAGTGAAAGCGGCAGCTCTTCTTCTGACAAAAGCGACAAAACCAGCAATTATGAGATTAACAAAACAGAAACCCTTACCCAATATGCCCTGGGTGAAGTTAAATATGACTATTTGACCGCGTCGGTATTTGTAGATAATCAAGGAGCCAGCAAAGCCAATCTAGGTGAGACAGATGAAGAAAGAGCTCAGAAAATTAGAAACATCGTAGCGGCTGCTTGTGGTCTCAGAGAAAACCGCAACGCTGAAAATGTTCGCCTGGATGAAAATATATCGG